>CAYSYT010000005.1:0-54193 GCA_964435195.1 uncultured Christensenella sp.
CTTGAAAGCAAAGCTACAAGTACGCTCATTTTCATCACCCATAATTATTATACCCCACAAAAGTGAAAATGTCAACAGTTTTTGTTGGATAATTTTAAGAATCTTATTTTAATTATAAAACGGGGACTTTCGCTATGAAAGCCCCCGTCTTTGATTATGCGGCTTTCAACTCGTCATTACCGTAATTCAAGCATACGCCAACATCAAAGTTATTTCGGATTACACTTCTAATTCTCGCTACCGCACCTTCCTCAACAGTCGGCGGGAATACAAGAATTGCCCACATTTCCGTTTCTTCATCGAATCGTGTAAGCTCACCCGCACCGTCAGCATAAACCCTTTGCAAGTATCTGATACCGTGTACGATTTCAAAGCTCTCACTAACAACAGTCTTATGTGCGTTCTTCTTGCTTTTCGGGTATTCAAATACTTCAAACTCTCTGCGTTCTATTTTCTTTTTCTTCAATAAATCCTCCTTTCAATTATTTATACTGCTTCGGCTTCGTCCTCATCTTCTTCGTCCAAGATTTCAATATCAAGTTTTCCAAAATCCTCGCCCTCGTCATCCAAGACAACAGGCTCTCCACCATGTTCCAAATCAAGCTCCGCATTTATCTCCGCAAGTTCTTTCTGTAACGCTTCAACTTCTTCTTGATGATCGAAAGGTTTATTCACTTCGACTTTTGCGATTTCGACCTCGTGTTCAACTGTTTCTTTGCCTATTTCGGCATCTTTCAAATCTCCCTCAAAGTCGTTTGTTCTGTTTTCCAAGCGGGCGATTGTTCCCACATCGCTATCGGATATGGAAATTTTATATTCACCCGCACCTACCAATTTAAGATAGTGAGTACCAAACTCTTTTTCCAAAGGCACAATTCCAAGCCCTTGGAAATAACCGATAGTCTTTCCTATGTACTGCCCGGATTGTACTGCTCGTATGAGTAATTCACCCGCATCTTTTCTTTCCTCAAACTGCTTTTTACCTATCTGTATCAAATCGTCCTTATGCAAATCTCGTGTAGCAATATCTTGTTTGTAATTCTCAATACGCTGAACTATTCTCGCTATCTTTTCGGGAGCGTGAATAATATCGTCTTGCATACGGTAACGGTTGTTTCGGTGGTCGTTTTCCAACACACTTAACTGACCGAGTTTTTGTTCGATTTCCATTTTTCTCATTATCTTCGGATTGTCTGATACGATTGCTTTCACTTGTCCGTAACTCAAAGTGGCATCGTCAATATCTTCTGCTTCTCGGATAGTCAAATCACCGTTATTTATCTGCGATATAAAGCGTTGCTTTGTTTCGAGCAACTGATAAGAGTAGGCATCAAAAGTCCTTTTCGTTACATAGGCGTACAAACGGACTTCGGGATTTTTGTTACCTTGTCGCACTATTCGACCTTCTCTCTGTTCCAAGTCTGACGGTCTGAACGGTGTATCGAGGTGATGCAAAGCAATCAACTTGTCTTGTAATATACAAGTTGCCGCCACTGTTGTTTCCTCATATGCGTGCTTATGCCCCTTATCACCCGAAGAACAAGCGGTAAAACCCGCAACGCACGTAGCAAGCGTTAATAACAACACTGCTAATCTTATTGTTTTTTTCATAAACTGCCTCCTGAATTTTTTCGGCAAATAAAAAATACCTTTCGCAAAGTAAACTTTGCCACAACACAACTCTTTCTATTCGTTAAAAATAAAGTTACGCATTGTAAAATTACTATACTTTTACCCGATAATATACTTTATTTATATACTTTATTTTAGAATATTAAGTTACGTTATATTTTTATTCTACCCCCCCCCGACGCTTTTTGTCAATACATTTTTATAAAAAAATCCGTCAGCCGCATAAAAACGACTGACAGACCGATAATTTTAAATAAAGTTTAATATAAAAGGTTATTTACTGTATTTTACGTGCAACAGATTATGCTTCGTACGTTCGTCCATACCGTCTAAAATTTTCTTGACTATTCCGTTTGCGTCGGAAGTCTTTTTCACTTCGAACGCGTCGGCAGTATAAATGCCGTCGCTACGCTTTTTCTTTGCGGAACAATCCGACTGCGGTTGTCCGCCGCCGTTTATACAACCTGACGGGCAAGACATAACTTCGACAAAATCGTATTCGACCTCACCGCGTTTGATTTTTGCAATCAGTTCGGAAGTATTGTTCAAACCGCTGACCACTGCGATTTTCACCTTTTTACCGAGAATTTCGACGGTTGCCTCTTTTACGCCGTCCAACCCCCTAACGCCCGTATAGGCAATATCCGTCAAAGCCTTTTCCGATTTATCGGCGGAGGCGTATCTCAATACGGCTTCGGTTACGCCGCCCGTAACACCGAAAATAACTCCCGCACCGGTAATTTCTTCAAACGGATTGTCAATTGCGGAATCTTCCAACGATTTGAAATCTATTCCCGAAGTTTTAATCATAGCAATAATTTCTTGCGTGCTTAAAACGTAATCGACTGCGTTTTCACCGTTGATTTTGAATTCTTCTCTTTCGGCTTCGAACTTTTTAGCCGTACAAGGCATAACCGCAACGTGAACGTGTTTTTTGTCGCCGTTATAATTGTTTTTTATTACCGACGCAAACATCTGCATAGGCGAGCGACAAGAAGAAATATTGTCGAGTAGTTCGGGATATTTGTTTTCCGCATAACGAATCCACGCAGGGCAACAAGAAGTAAACATAGGCAAATTTTTGCCGGATTTTAACCTCGATACGAATTCTTCCGCTTCTTCGACTACCGTCATATCCGCACCGAGCGTAGTATCGTAAATTTTATCGAAACCGAGTTTTCTTAACGCGGTTACGAGTTTACCCATCAACGGTTTACCTTCTTCCAACCCGAATTCCTTGCCGAGAGCAACCCTTACGGCAGGCGCAACTTGGACGGAAACTTCGGTATTTGCGTCGCCGAGCGCGTTCCAAACCTTATCGGAATCGTTCTTTATAACTATCGCGCCGGTCGGACACACCGCGGCACACTGTCCGCAACCCACACAGGGCGAATCCGCAATTTTTCCGTCGAAAGCCGTTACTATTTTCATTTTCGAACCGCGGAAACCGTAATCTATCGCGCCGACGTTTTGAATCTCGTTACAAACTCTTACGCATTTACCGCATAAAATACATTTATTTGCCGTTCTAACTATACTCAAAGAAGAGCCGTCCGTTTCCGTTGCCGCAGCGGTGTTCGGAAACCTTACGTCGGTAAGATTATACCTTGCGGCAAATTCTCTCAACTTGCAATTTTCGTTCTTCGCGCACACCGTGCAATCCCTGCAATGGTTTGCAAGCAAAAGTTCCAAAACCATTTTTCTGTATTTGCGAAGTTTAGGAGTATTCGTTTTTATTACCATACCCGCTCTGGGTTGTGCCGAACAAGACGCGTCAAGCCCGCCCTTTTCGTTTTCGAACATACACATACGGCACGCGCCGTAAACGGAAAGTTCGGAATCGTAACAAAACGCAGGAATATCTATACCCGCTTTTCTCGCCACTTCGAGAACGTTCCGCTCTCCGTTGATTTCAACCTCAACGCCGTCGATAATCATATACTGTTTTTCCATATCAACTCTCCTTTATTGCGTGGAAGGGACAACCGCTAAGACATGCGCCGCACTTAATACATTTAGTTTGGTCGATTTCGTAAGGATGTTTAAGTTCGCCGTGAATTGCCGAAACGGGACAGTTTCTCGCGCACTTGGAACAACCTTTACAAAGACCGGGGCTTATAACTATTTTTTTCATACTCTTGCATGCGCCGGCAGGACATTTTTTATTATAAATATGCGCCTTATATTCGTCCCTGAAATATTTTATAGTAGAAAGGACGGGACCCGCCGCGGTTTTACCCAAGCCGCAGAGAGCGGTTGCGGAAATAGTTTCGCCGAGTTCTTCTAACAACTCGATATCTCCGTCTTCGCCTTTGCCGTCTACTATTCTGTTGAGTATTTCCAACATACGTTTAGTGCCTTCGCGACAGGGAACGCATTTACCACAAGATTCGTTTTGAGTAAAATTCATAAAAAAGCGAGCGACTTCTACCATGCAGGTATGCTTGTCCATAACGACGAGCCCGCCCGAACCGATAATCGCGCCGACCTTTTTAAGGGAGTCGAAATCGAGAGGTAAATCGAGATGCTCCTCGGTAAGACAGCCGCCCGACGGACCACCTATCTGAACGGCTTTAAATTCTCCGCCGTCCCTTATTCCGCCGCCGATATCGAAAATAATTTCACGTAACGTAGTGCCCATAGGTACTTCAATAAGACCCGTATTTTTTACGTTACCCGTAAGAGCGAACGCCTTCGTCCCCGTAGAACGCTCCGTGCCGATACCCTTAAACCACTCCGCGCCTTTATTTATAATCAACGCGACGTTCGCGAAAGTTTCCACGTTGTTCAATACGGTAGGTTTATCGAACAGCCCGTGCTCTACCGTTCTCGGCGGTTTAGTCCTCGGCATACCGCGTTTCCCTTCGATAGAAGCGGTAAGCGCAGAACCTTCGCCACAGACGAACGCGCCCGCGCCACGGTTAATATGCATATGAAAATTGAAACCGCTGCCTAAAATATTATCGCCGACGATACCTAACTTTTCCGCAGAAGCAATCGCGGTTTTTAACCGTTGAACCGCCAACGGATATTCCGCGCGCACGTAAATATACCCTTCGGTTGCGCCGGTGGCGATACCCGCGATTACCATACCCTCTATTATGGCGTGAGGGTTACCTTCCATTACCGACCTATCCATAAACGCACCGGGGTCGCCTTCGTCACCGTTACATACGACGTACTTGGGGAAAGTATTCTGCCGAGCAACCTGACTCCATTTTTTACCCGCAGGGAAACCGCCGCCGCCACGTCCACGCAAACCCGATTCGGTAATTACGTTTACGATATCTTCGGCAGTCATTTCCGTTAACGCCTTTTCCAATGCGCGATAGCCACCTTTCGCGACGTATTCGCGAATATCTTCGGCGTCTATATGTCCGCAGTTTTCAAAAACGATACGCGTTTGTTTTTTATAAAACGGTATTTCTTCCTGAACGGCGTAATCTTTATTGTGTCCGTAAACCAGTTTTTCTATCAACTCGTCGTTCAATACGGATTTTTCTATTATTTCCGCGCAATTTTCCAACTTGACTTTCGTGTACAACCACCCGTGAGGCTCTATACTTCGGCAGTCATTTCCGTTAACGCCTTTTCCAATGCGCGATAGCCACCTTTCGCGACGTATTCGCGAATATCTTCGGCGTCTATATGTCCGCAGTTTTCAAAAACGATACGCGTTTGTTTTTTATAAAACGGTATTTCTTCCTGAACGGCGTAATCTTTATTGTGTCCGTAAACCAGTTTTTCTATCAACTCGTCGTTCAATACGGATTTTTCTATTATTTCCGCGCAATTTTCCAACTTGACTTTCGTGTACAACCACCCGTGAGGCTCTATACGAACTAACGGCCCCATTTCGCAAAACCCGTTACACCCCGTCTTTTTTATACCTATCGGATGTTCGACGTGATTTTCCAACGAAACCTGAACGTTTAAGCCGTGCTCTTTGCAAAGTCTGATAAATTCCTTATAAATTTCTCCCGACCCGCTGGCAATACACCCCGCGCCGCCGCAAACCAAAATCTTTTTTTCTTGCGCTTTAAGTTTGCGTTCGCAGTCTTTTCTAAAACTCTTAAATTCGTCAATCGTGGCAAACTCAGACATTTTCCGTCTCCTTTATTTGCTTTATTAAATCAACGACCTTTTCGGGGGTCATTGCGGGATGAACTTCGTCGTTCACCATCATAACGGGCGCCAATCCGCACGCACCCAAACACGAAACGGTTTCGACGGTAAACAGTCTGTCGTCAGTCGTCTTCTTCGTTTCGGTCAGTTTAAGTTCTTTTCTCAACGCTTCCAAAATCGGAACGGAATGACGAACGTGGCAAGCCGTTCCGTCGCAAACCTTTATAACGTATTTACCCTTGCTTTCCAAAGAAAAATTCTCGTAAAAAGTGGCAACGCCGTAAATTCGCGCCTCACTTACGCCGAGTTTTTCCGCAAGATACGGAAAAATTTCTTTCGGTAAATATCTGTATCGTTCCTGCGCGCGTTGAAGTATGGAAATCAAAGAACTTTCTTCGTTTCCGAACTCGTTTATCGCGGCGTCGAGTATATCGTAATCAAAATTTTCCATAATTATCTCCGTTATTATTTGTTAGCCGTAATATATTCGTCTATCGCTTTTGCGGCGGTTTTACCCGCGCCCATCGCAAGAATAACCGTTGCCGCTCCCGTTACCGCGTCGCCCCCCGCGTATACGGCCGCAACCGAAGTTTTTCCGTTTTCGTCGGTAATTATACCGCCGTGATTATTAACTTCGAGCCCTTTCGTGGTTGATTTTATAAGCGGATTCGGGGAAGTGCCGAGCGCCATAATAACTACGTCGGCGTCTATATCGAATTCACTACCTTGAACGGCCACGGGACGCGCTCTGCCCGAAGCGTCGGGCTCGGAGAGTTCCATTTTTACGCAGGTTATCGATTTAGTCCACCCCGTGTCGTCGCCGTTGATTTTTACGGGATTGGTAAGCAAGTCGAAAACTATACCTTCTTCCATAGCGTGCTCGACTTCTTCTTTTCTTGCGGGAAGTTCGTTAAGCGTACGCCTGTAAACTATATGAACGTCGGCGCCCAAACGTTTTGCGCAACGCGCCGCGTCCATAGCGACGTTACCGCCGCCTACGACGACTACTTTTTTGCCGCGTTTAATAGGCGTAGACGCACCCTCTTTATAAGCCTTCATAAGATTTATTCTGGTAAGGAATTCGTTAGCCGAAAATACTCCGTTCAAATTTTCTCCGGGAATATTCATAAATTTCGGCAAGCCTGCGCCCGAACCCACGAAAACCGCCTTAAAACCGTATTCTTCGATAAGTTCTTCTATCGACAAAACCTTACCTATAACCATATCGGTTTCTATTTTTACGCCGAGGTCTTTAAGCGTGTCTATTTCTTTTTGAACGATTGTCTTGGGAAGTCTGAATTCGGGTATTCCGTAAACGAGAACGCCGCCCGCCAAATGGAAGGCTTCGAAAACGGTAACTTCATAACCCTTTTTAGCAAGGTCTCCGGCGCAGGTAAGTCCGGAAGGACCCGAACCGATAACCGCTATTTTTACGCCGTTACTTTCCGGCTTGACGGGTTTCTCCGAACAGTGCGCGTTGTGATAGTCGGCAACGAACCTTTCCAATCTGCCGATAGCGACGGGCTCGCCTTTAATACCCCTTACGCAATACTTTTCGCACTGACTTTCTTGCGGACAAACACGACCGCATACCGCAGGTAGCGAAGACGATTGCGATATAATTCGATACGCTCCTTCGAAATCCCTTTCTCTGACTTTTGCTATAAATTCGGGAATACGAACCATAACGGGGCAACCGCCGACGCAAGGTTTATGCTTACAGTTAAGACATCTTTCCGCCTCGTCGACAGCCTGCTCTTCGGTATAACCGAGAGCGACTTCGTCAAAATTTTTATTTCTTACGTCCGCTTCTTGATGCGGCATCGGATTTTTCTTCAAAGACATATTAGGCATATTATTTTACCTCCTTATTGAAAAGGTTGCAAGTTTCTTCGTACTTGTGTCTTTCCCATTCTTTATAACTTGCGCCGCGTTTCATAGCCTCGTCAAAGTCCACTTCGTGTCCGTCGAATTCCGGTCCGTCTACGCAAGCGAATTTCGTTTTTCCGCCGACGGTAAGACGACAACCGCCGCACATACCCGTACCGTCAATCATAATGGGGTTCATGCTGACGACGGTTTTAATACCGTATTCTTTCGTAACGGCGCAAACGAACTTCATCATAATTACAGGACCTATCGCAATAACTTCGTCGTATTGTTCGCCGCTGTCTATAAGAGTTTTTAAAGCGTTGGTAACCAAGCCTTTTTCACCCCAACTTCCGTCGTCGCTCATTTTTACGAATTTATCGCTCGCCTTATCGAACTTGTCTTCCAAAATAACAAGGTCTTTGTTTCTAAACCCTATTATGGAATGAACCACCGTACCCTGTTCGTGCAACTTTCTTGCAACGGGGTAAGCAATGGCGGAACCGACGCCGCCGCCGACGACTGCAACCTTTTTAAGACCTTCTGTATGAGTGGCGTTACCGAGCGGACCGACGAAGTCCGCAATATATTCGCCCTCGTTTTTGCGGTTAAGAAGTGCGGTAGTGGCTCCGACTATTTGAAAAATTACGGTAACCGTTCCCCTTTCTCTGTCGTAATCGGCGATGGTAAGCGGAATACGCTCGCCGTCTTCATTCACCCTTAAAATAACGAATTGTCCGGGTTGCGCTTTTTTAGCAACGAGCGGTGCTTCGATATCCATAAGAGTTACGGTAGGATTAAGAATTCCTTTCTTCAAAATCTTATACATAAAAACCTCATCCTTTAAACTTTTTAATAATCTGTAAAAACAAATCACTTTATTATAACACACATTTTCGATTTTGTACGTATATTTTTAATTTTTAATATTTTTTTCTGAAATAATGTTGACAGCCGTCGCGCATTTTGTTGCTCTGACCACGCGTTTGTGATAAAATAAACCCGTTTGGTGATGTTATGACGGAATACAAATCGATTTACAATTTTAAAGACGGCGTTAAAGACGGCTTACCCATAGGCCTCGGATATCTTTCGGTTTCTTTCGGGTTCGGCGTCAAAGCCAGCCTCTTGGGGCTGCCCGTTATAATGACGGTGCTTATTTCGATGACCAATTTAACGAGCGCGGGACAACTCGCAGGCGTCGAAATAATAGCGGCGCTCGGCACGGTTATAGAAATAATACTCTCGCAGGCGGTTATAAATTCAAGATACTTTTTAATGAGCATAACCCTATCGCAAAAACTCGACGACGGTTTTACTCTCCCGTACAGATTGTTGTGTGCGGCGGGCGTTACGGACGAAATTTTCGCGGTTGCCGCGGCTAAAAAACAGCCTATCGGAAAAACCTACTTTCTCGGGCTTATGCTGTTGCCGTATATCGGGTGGTCGCTCGGCACTTTACTCGGTGCGATTGCGGGCAATATTCTCCCCGTCGAAATTCAACGTGCGCTCGGCATTTCGCTTTACGCAATGTTTACCGCGATAATAATTCCGCCCTGCCTTGAAAATAAAGGAATTTTTGCCGTAGTAATATTAGCCGCGGCAATAAGTTGCGCGTTATATTTTATTCCGTGGTTTAACGGGCTTTCAAACGGATTTGCTTACATAATAACCGCGATAATCGCTTCGGTGGTTATCGCCTACTTCTTTCCCGTTAAAGAAGAATCAGACGACGCCGTTCCAAAGGAGAGCACCGACTTATGAATATTTGGACTATGCTTTTAATGGTGTTCGCCATGGCAGGCGTTACCTATCTTATAAGAATGATACCCTTGGTGTTTTTTAGAAAAAAAATAAAATCGGTTTATCTGCGCAGTCTTTTATATTACATACCTTACGCCGTGTTGTCGGCTATGACTTTTCCGTTTATTCTGTATTGTACCGACCGCATCGAAACCGCCGCAATAGGAACGGTAGTCGCTATTATCGCCTCGCTCGGAAAACGTTCCTTAATAATCGTAGCCCTTCTCTCTTGCGCCGCGGTTCTCGTTTCGGAATATCTTTTTTTACTGTTTTAAACCTAAAAGCACCCGAACGAACGCAACCCCGAAAGTTTAAGCACTTTCGAGAGATACGTTTCAAAATCGGGTGTTTTATTTTTCTTCCTTTTCCGTTTTCGAACCTTTCATTCTTTTTTTAAGCAACGCCACCGCGTCGAATTCCGTTTCGCTTATTAACATTGCCACAAACACCAAAACGAAGCCGACTATCAACATTACCGAAAGTTTTTCGTCGCCGAGAAGTACGCTGAAAAGCGTTCCGAAAACCGCTTCCAAACTCAATATTACCGCCGCCTGATTTACCGTAGTAAACTTTTGCCCGACTATTAGTGCAAACTGCGGTATTATCGTACAGAACAGCGTTAGGTAACCTATTTTCAAAAGTTGGTCCGTGTTAAGCGCGTAAGCGTTTATGCCGTACGCGGGCAATTCGAAAATAAGCGACACGCACGAAACTATTACCCCGACCGTCAACAATTCCATCACCAACAAAACCATACTGTCGTCACCGTGTTGTTGAGACCTTTCTATAAAAATAATTTGCAAACCGTAGAATACCGCCGCAACGAGCGTTAATCCGTCGCCCAACCAAACGTTCGTACCGATTTCCCCTTTATCGCCCGATAAAGCGATTAACCCGATACCGACTATACACGCAACACCCGAAAAAACATGATAACTTTTTGGTTTTTTCTTAAACAAAAGCCATACGATAAAAGGCATCATAACGCAATACGAAGCGGTAAGAAAGGCGTTCCTGCTCGGCGTGGTATATTTTAAACCTTCCGTTTGAACGATATATGCAAGCGAAAGTATAACGCCGAGAACCACACCCCTTAAAAAAACGCCTTTGTCCGTATTTTTTAATTTTTTAATAAAAACCAGTGCAAGCACTATTCCCGACACTACGAACCTGACCGCTATGATATAAAAAGCGGGCACTTCCTCCATGGTCTGTTTCAAAACGATAAACGAAGAGCCCCACAATACGGTAGCGAGCAACAGCAACGCCGAACCCGCAAAATTCAACTTGTTTGTTTTAGCCATAATTTCACCGTAAATATTATATAACTTTTCGCATTTTATCGCAACTAAAAACAAGCGAGGCGAAACGATTACTTCCAAATAAAAACGCCCTCACGCACAAAACACGCGGAAGGCGTACGTAAAATTCAAATAAAAACGGAAAAAGGTTTATGCGATTTTTTTATTTTCCTTTTCGACGGCTTCGTAACTTCCGTCCTCGGTCATACGACCGAGTTCGTTACATCTGTCGCAAAGAGCCTTCGAAATTTCAACTTTATCGCCGTATTTTTCTTTAAGAACGGAATAATTAACGGGACTGTCGAAAAGATAAACTCTTTTCTTTTTATTATAATAAGAAACGTAAACGGGCAAATCTATCCCCTCTTTCAGACAACATTCGGCAAAGAATACCGAACCGCCGTAAAACCCTTCGAGTTCGGCTTGATAACCGTTAGTGGATTTTTCGGGAAAAACGACTATGTTTTCGCCGTTCAAAACGGCTTGTTTGCTTTCCTTTATCGTTTTGAAAAATCTTATATCGGGGTAAGTCGATATAAGGTTAAGCCCCTTGTAAAACAAATTAGTCAACGGACTTGCAAGAAGACAAAACATTCTTGCGCCGAACAAATTCCAGTGCTTTTTTTCGTGATAATAAACTTTGGTTTGATACTTATACATTTTAACCAAACCTTCGTTCATATTGTAAGTACCCCAAAACCTTATGTTTTTGCCACTGTAAATTTCCAACGACATAGGCGAATCCGTTCCTTCGTGATTGCTTAAAATCAGCGCGCCTTTATCGACTTCTTCGCCCAAATAGACGAATTTGGGTTTTTTATATTTTATTTTGGTTATTTTTTTTATAAGTTCGAACCACCATTTACGTTTGTTTTTCTTTTGTTTCTTTGCCATCGTTCCGCCTTGATATAATTTTTTATTATTATATCATTAAAATTTGAATTCCATTTGAACTAACCTACAGTAAACGAATATTTTTACGGTTAAAATCAAAACAACTCTTGTAAAAATTTTTCCGCTTTGATATAATATAAACAAACCTGATTGCAAGGGTTTCGTTACGCAGTATTATTCATTATCGCTTTTTACGGGAGATTTATAATTATGCTTACCATTTTACTCGCGGAAGACAACGTTGATTTAAGTTCGCTTATAGCATCGGAATTAAAGCACGCAAAATTCGACGTATCGGTTGCCAACGACGGCGAACAGGCAATCGAGCTGTTTGACAATAAACGGTTCGATTTAATAATTACGGACGTGATGATGCCGAAAGTGGACGGCTTCGGATTTATTTCTTACGTAAGAGAGATAAACAAAAACGTACCCATATTGATAATTACGGCAAAAGCGTCGCAAAACGACAAGTATAAGGGCTTTAACCTCGGAACGGACGATTATATGGTAAAGCCCATAGATATAGACGAACTTATATTGCGCGTAAACGCCTTGCTCCGCCGCGCGAAAATTTTGAACGAGCGAAAACTTACGATAGGCGGCGCAACGCTCGACTACGACGGTTTTACCGTTACCGTAGACGACGAAACCGCCGTGCTCCCTCAAAAAGAATTCCAAATACTTTTTAAGCTTCTTTCTTACCCCGACACGATATTTACGAGACACCAGCTTATGGAAGAATTTTGGGATATCAACACAGACTCCGACGAAATGACGATTTACACGCATATACATCGCCTGCGCGAAAAATATCAAAATTGTCCGTATTTCGAGATAGTAACTATAAGAAACCTCGGTTACAAGGCGGTAATAAAATGAAAAAATCGCAAAGCAAAAAATACAATCGGTTTTTTTTACAGACGACGGGAATAGTTTTGGCGGGTCAACTTTTTTCGCTCGTGCTGTTTTACGGTATGAATATTTTAGGCGTTCAGTTAAAGTTTATAAACCTTGACGATACTTCGCCTATTTTCGTTTTTTCGATACTTTTATTGATAAGTTCGGTCGTCGGCGTGGGAATATCTTTTCTGTTTGCGAAGATACTCACCAACCCGCTTAAAAAACTTCAAACCGCCACGGAAAAAATTTCGAACGGCGATTTCGACGTCGAAATAGAACCGAGCCAAAACCCCGTGCTAAACGATTTAATCGAAGGTTTTAACAAAATGGCGAAAGAACTGAAAACCATCGAAACCTTGAAATCCGACTTTATTTCCAACGTTTCGCACGAATTCAAAACGCCGCTTGCCGTAATACAATCTTACTGCAAAGCGTTAAAACGAACGGATTTAGACGCCGAAACACGAAAAAAATATCAAACGGTATTAGAAAACAACGTAACGAAACTTACGAATCTTACGAGCAATATACTTAACCTGTCTAAAATAGAAAACCAACAAATGGTGCTCGACAAAACCGACTTTCTTTTAGACGAACAAATCCGACAATGCATATTGTCGGCAGAACCGCAATGGTCGGCAAAAAACTTGGAATTCGATTTAAATCTTCCGCAAACGACTTATTACGGGTCGAAAGAACTTATGTTCCAAGTATGGCAAAATCTGATAGACAACGCCATAAAATTTTCACACGAGGGCGGGAAAATTTCCGTTTCCGTCGAAAAAGACAAAAACGGCTTACAAGTTACCGTTTCCGACCAAGGCATCGGCATGAGCGAAGAAACGCTTACCCGTATGTACGACAAATTTTATCAAGGAGATTCTTCTCGCACGTCTAACGGCAACGGACTAGGGTTAGCGCTCGTAAAACGAATCGTAACCATTAGCGGAGGCAATATAAACGCAAAAAGCGAACTCGGTAAAGGCACTACTTTTACGGTAACGTTTTAAACGCGACATAAACAAAAACACCCGTTTGAATTCCCATTCAAACGGGTTCTTTTTATTCGAATAACGGAGTTGAAAAATATCTTTCGGCAGTGTCCGGCAATACCGTAACTACGGTTTTGCCTTTTCCCAAAATCTTAGCGAGTTTGATTGCCGCCGCAACGTTAGTACCGCTGCTTATACCGCACATAATTCCCTCTTTAAGAGCCAAATCTTTTGAGGTCCGCAAAGCCTCTTCGTCTTTTATGATGCAAACGCTATCGTAAATTTCCGTATCGAGAATTTTCGGAATAAGTCCGTCGCCGATTCCCATTTGAAGGTGCGTGCCGATTGACCCACCCGACAAAATAGCGGCGTTTTCGGGCTCGACCGCCCAAATAACCGTATCGGGATTTTCCGACTTTAACGCCCTGCCTATACCCGTTATCGTTCCGCCCGTGCCTATGCCCGAACAAAAACCGTGTATAGTCTTTCCGACCTGTTCTATAATCTCTCTGCCCGTAGCAACGCGCTGAATTTCCGGATTTGCAAAATTTTCAAATTGCTGCGGAACGAAAACTTTCGGATTTTCGTTTTTCAATTTAAGCGCAAGATTCAAACACTCCTCTATGCAAAGACCTATATTACCGTCGTCGTGAACGAGAATTACTTCCGCGCCGTAATGCTCTACGAGTTTTCGACGTTCTTCGCTGACGGAGTCTGGCATAACTATTTTTACTTTATACCCTTTAACCGCACCGACGAGTGCCAAACCTATTCCCTGATTTCCGCTCGTCGGTTCTACGATTACGCTATCGGGCTTTATCAAACCTTTTTTCTCGGCGTCGCAAATCATATTAAACGCCGTACGCGTTTTTATAGAACCGCCCACGTTAAGCCCCTCGAATTTTACGAGAATTTCCGCACAATCGCCGTCGGTCATTCTGTTTAGCCTTATTACGGGCGTGTTTCCTATCGCATCCAAAATATTATTACAAATCATTCGAAATTTTCCTTTCGTTATAACTTATGAAATTTTTCTTTAATAGTGTAACTTTTTATTCGTAAGTTGTCAACAAAAAGCAAGCAAGTGTATGCCCGTCTATATTTAAAATTTTACTCTCAGTTCAAAAAAAGTTCAAATTGAATGTTGTATACTTACAATGATTTAATATATAATGTTTAAAATTTACAAAAAGTTTATTAAAAAAGAGAAAGTTTTATGGGAAAGTTGAAAAAGGTTTTATTCGGTAAAAAATTTATAATTATTACTCTTGCCGTCGTATTAACGCTCGGCACCGCTACGGGAATATTTTTAGGATGTTCAAACAATAATTTCGACACTAATCCCGACGTAGACAGCATAGGCAAATTAACCAGCACGATGTTGCCCGTGCCTACCGACGGTAGTTCTCCCGACGACCACGACCCAAAATCAAATATTTACTATGCGTTTACGGCGCTTTCCAACGAAAAAAGTTTCGTCTGCACGGGAGAAGGCAACGCCGTTACGAAAGTCGGCATCACCGTAGACCAAAAGGTAAAAACAAAGCGCGTTATAAACAACGGCGAAATATACAAAGAATCGCTCTCACATTCTTCGTTTAAGGGTGTCGGCGTAAAAATTTATATTAAAAACGACAATTTCGTTCTTCTCGACGCCGAAAAAGTCAATTCCGTCGACGACGTAAAATGGAAATCGGAAGCAAAAAAAGTATCGAAAGATTCGTTTATAAACGCTTACGGTCATTATTCTAATTCCATAACGGCGTACGTCATGACCGACGACACTATTTTGGATGCAGAATACGTAGGACAGGAAAACGGCATATACTCTTACAAATACAATCTTGACCCGACGGGTGCAACGGGCAAAATCGCACTCGAAATGCGCACCATGGCAGGAACGAAAGGTCTGCCTATTTTCGAACGCGTTTCTTTAACCGTGCGTATGGATGAAAATTGGCGCGTCGTTCAAACCGTTACCGACTGCACGTATAAAGTAGATATGCTCGGCGGCGTAACCTGTACCGAATCCGTTACCGAAAACTTTACCGATTACGGTAAAAACACGCCCGTACCGAACGAAGATTTTTTCCGTTCTTATCTCGATAAAGAAACCACCGACATAAAGCCTGAGCAAGCCACCGCAATGGATTATTTAACCGACGGTTTTGCGGATTATATAACGGGCGAACCGTTAAAAATCAAACTCGGCGTCGATGCGGACGTAAACGGCACGACTCTTTCGATAGACGGAAACGCGCATATAAACGTAGACATAAACGATTTGTCTAATATTTCCGCGCGTATAGATTTGGCGTCCGTTCAAGTCGGTACTCTTGAATTTTCCGATATTTTTATAGGCTATCAATCGCAAAACGCATACTTAAAATACGGTGAACTGAAAGCAAGCGGCTCGATTGACGAAATTTTAACCGTAGTTAACCGCATACTTAATCTCGCAAACGTTCAAATGCCCGATATCACTCAGGCGTTTAATGAATTAGACACTTCCGCTCTTTTAGGAAACGCTACTCTCACGGTGGAAAACGGTAAAGCAACCGTAACGCTTCCGTTAACTTTCGGCGATATCGACCTTAACGCCGAACTCGTATTTACCGACAGCGATAAACCGGAATTTATCGGCGCAACCGCAACCGTAAACGGCATAACCGTTTCACTTGTCCCCGACCAAACCGTAGACGTTACGGAAATAAACGACGATTATCATAACGTTACCCGTTTATTCGATATTATCGATGATAATAACAACGTAAAATTAAACGTTAAGGTCGGAGAATACAATATCCTCGTCAACGTTGATTTGGTTAAACTCTCTGCGGACTTATCTTTCGATGATATTACCGCCAAGTTTGTAAATAATACTATCTACGCTAAATACAAAGATTTGAAAGTCAAACTCGCTATCGCGGATATCGATAAAGTTTTAACTAAACTTTCGCCTATTCTCGACGGCAAGGTTGAATTACCCGATTTCGACGGTTTGTTCGCCGATTTCGATATTTCCACCTTGCTCGGCGACGCGATTGACTCCTTAACAACGGTAGAAACCGAAAACTCGCTCGCTATCTCGACGGAAGTCAGCGGTGTCGAACTTCAAATCGTTCTCGGTATTTCTTCCGACGGCTACACCTTAAACTCTATCAACGTTACCGTCAACGGTGCTTTAATAGAAGTAACTCCTACTGACGATACGGTAGACGCTATTTCCGAAAGCGATTTAGTAAACTACTCTAATATTACCTCTCTTCTCGATATTATCGATGATAATAACCATATTTCGATTATAGCGACCGTGAGCAATACGAAAATTAACGCTACGGTAAACCTTGTAGACCTTACCGCAACCGCCCGAGTAGAAGGCGCGGAACTTTACGTCGATTTTAAGACCGGCGATATTTACGCGCGCTATTCGGGAATAAAAGCAAAAATAAACTTTAACCAAATTCAAAGCGTTATAGACACGTTCAAACCCGTAATAGAAAAATTTGCAGGTGTCGGTGCGCTTGACAATCTTAATTTTAACTTTGACAGTATAGAGTTAACTACCGTATTAAACAAAATAGAAATAACCGAAGGTTCCGGCATCACGACAGTTTCGACAGACTTAAACGGAATAGCCGTTGCTCTCAACCTTAAAGCGGTAAACGGAAATCTTACGATAAACGATATAGAAGTAAATGCGTTCGGCATTACCGTTAGCGTTCAACCGACTACAACCGCTATCGACGTGAGATTCGACTTAACCGAAGATTATATAGACTTAAAAGCCCTTGCAGACACTTTCGGCGAAACCGTTTGCAACGTAATCACTTCCGACAAATTGACGATAAACGCAGGCGGAACGTTTAAGAGCGGCAACACCGTAATAGAAATAAAAACGGCAAGCGTTACTATCGACGGATTAACCTCTAAACTAAGAATAAACGCAAATCTCGTTTTAGACGTTTACGAAGTAACCGCCGACGGCACGCCCGTAGCCGACTCCAACGGAGACTCCGTTGTAACTACTCATACCGTAAGTCTTATATACCTTGACCCGTCGCTCGTAGAAGAAGGCGCTTCTAACGTATACTTTACTTACGACAGTTCCTTGGACAATACGAAAGGAGCAAATCCCTTAACGGGCACGTTCACCACGACGAAGGCAAGCGAAACGCTCGATATATTAAAACAAATTTACGCAAGTATGCCCGATTTACAAGAGGCGTTAAAGCCGTTCATAATACCCGACGAAAACGGTGCGCCCGTTCTCCCCGACACGAATATCGACTTTACTAATCTTATAAACGCACTCGTATTCGCCCAATCGGAAGGTTCGCTTACGGCAGATATAAACGGCAGCGTATTTATGGAAACTTTACCTGCCGCAATGCAAATACAACTTAAAATCGTTGACGGCGCGATAGCGTTAACCGTTCCGTCGATAGAAATTGACGCTTACACCCTTGCGTTAAACCTTTCGGTTGCCGTGCCCGATACCGTTAGCGCCGAAACCTTCTCTTACACCGTAGGCGAAAACGCAAGCGACTTCTCTTCGATAAACGAACTTTTGAAAGCGCTTTCTAAAACGGCGGAATCGCGTTCCTTCCATATAACGGGCAAGGTAAATATGAAAGCATTAGGAATACCTATTGAAGACAAAATTACACTCGACGTAAAACTCGATATAATCGAAGGAAAAACCTACGCCGTAGTTTCAATAGCGCGTAAAAATGTAACAGGCGTTTGGAAAGATTACGGCGGAACATCTACCCTATACTACGACCCGATTAACGAAACGATTTATACTTATATCCAATACATAAGTACGCCAATCACCAAAAAGACAGTTAACATTTACGAAAAATATACGGTAGAAGAATACACCTCAGATATAGTTAACAATCTGCTTAAACTTATAAGATTTGAAGATTGGATTGAACAAAAAATTACAGACGCATTAAAAGAAGAATCGACTTCGACCGCCACGGTAGAAAACACTCTGCTTAAATACGCTTACAACGGTACGGACACCTTCACTATAAACCTCGACCTCGAACCGTTAACGGGCGATATACGTAAAACCAACCTTACTATAGGGCACGACGCGGATATGAACATAACTTCGCTTACGGCGGATATGGGTATCTTGGGAATTATGACGCTTAACTTGGGCGCAACTATGCAATCGCCGTTTAACGAATATCAAAAAACGGACGTTATTCTACAAGAACAAATAAACAGCGGCAATTATAACTGATAATCACGGCACTGAAAAACGGCAGGTAAATCCTGCCGTTTTCTTTTATAAACTTTATTTAATTCACGAATTTTTTAAAACGTCTGCCACTTCGCTTATAGTAACGTACGCTTTCGGGTCTATCGAATGAATTATCGTTCTCATTTTATATATCTGGAAGCGATTAACTACGAAATATATTACCGTTTTGTCTGCGTTGGAATAACCGCCCTTGGCGTTTATTTTAGTCGTTCCGCTCTTAAACGCTTCTATAAGCGCGGCGCTTATTTCTTCCGCCTTATCGGTAATAATCATAACGCTCTTAGACCTGTTAACGCCTTCTACGATAAAGTCTACTACTTTAAGCCCTGCGGCATAAGCGATTACCGAATATAGCGGCAAAATCCAACTTTGGAAAATTATTCCGCAAACGACGTATAAAATAACGTTATAAATCATAACGAACGTTCCGACGGTAATGTTAAGCACTTTTGAAAATATTACCGCCATTACTTCCACGCCGTCAAGCGCGCCGCCGAACCTTATCGTAAGTCCGCTGCCCGCACCCGATATTATACCGCCGAATAAAGCGCAAAGTAAATAATCGTCCCCCGCAAACGGAGATGCGGTGCTGACGTCTATCGGCAAAACGTCCGTTATAAAGAACGAACCGAGCGAATAAACGATTACGGTAAATATCGAATATATCGTAAAAGACAACCCCTGACGCTTAAACCCTATAAGAAAAAGCGGAACGTTTAACACTACTAAAAAGAACGACAATCCGAGATATTCGGGGGTTATTTGCGATAAAAGTATAGACGTACCCGAAATACCGCTGTCGTAAAGGCTTACGGGCGCTAAAAACATAGTTACGCCTATTGCGTTTATACACCCTGCGAAAAACAACATTACAAAGTTTTGCCAACGTAAATTTTTTAATTCTTTAAGCATAGTTCCTCCCGAAAATTTAGTCGAAATTTATTTTTTTGCAAACTTTCCGTATTTAATTATACGCAAAAAACTTAAAAAAACCTTTATAAATTTAAGTTAAAGCAAAATCAATTAAGGCTTTCTCTGAATTTAACGTAGCGTTCGTAAGTTTCCGCACTGATGCTCGGCGGATTTTTTCCTATCGCTTTTATAAACATTTCTCGACTGACCGGAACTATTTTTTTATCTTCGCTTTCCATAACCTGCTCTAACGCAAGACGGCAAGCCTCCTCGATTATTCCGCAAATATCGGCAGCCGAATACATACCGCCGCCCTTTCTCTCGCCGCTTTCTATATTAGCGGTGCGCACGGTCGCTTTGGATAGCATAAACATAATGTCTTCCACCGTTACGTCCGCCGCCAACGGAATATCTTTTACTTCGCTTTCGACAATCGCCCTTCTCGCTTCCGCGTCGGGCGGCGTTATATGAACTATATGAGAAAATCTTTTATACCTCAAATACGCAGGGTCTATTTGGTCGGGGCGGTTTGTCGCGCCGATTAAAATTCTCTTCGACCCGTCTACGCCGAAACCGTTCATTCTTTGCAAAAATTCCGTGGTAACCGCGGATTTGTAGTCTTTCGTTTCGGAAGTCCTTCTGCTGAAAATAGATTCACACTCGTCTACGAACAAAATCGCTCCGTCTTCGCAAGATTCTATTTCCTGAAAAATCTGTTTTACAGCCTGCTCCGATTCGCCAACGTACGACTTAAAAATGTCGGCAGGCGTAATAACGAATAACGGAAGTCCCATTTCGTTTGCTATCGCTTCGGCAAACATAGTTTTGCCCGTACCCGGCGCGCCGTACATTAAAAGCCCTAAACCGCCTTCTATTTTATACCTTTTTATTATGTCGGGATTATTCGCCATAAACGCGAACGACGCTATAAGTTTTTTAACATCCGCTTGACCTTTTATGTCGTCCATAGTGCTTTTCGGTTTTTCGCGCTTTATCAATGAACCGTACACTTCGGCTTTGTCGAGGCAACGCTTATGTAAATCTCTGTACCTTTCTTCCAAAGCGTCGTCGTTTACCGCGCGTTCGTAAATCTTTTTCGCGACGCTCGCCGCCCGGGTATATTTTAAGCGAAGTTCACGTTTTTCTTCGGAAGACATTTGATTTTTATCTTTCTTTTCGCCTATCGCTTTGCGGATTTCCGACATTATCCCGTCAAATTCTTTAACGAGTTGCTGTATCGTTTGTCCGTTTTGATTTTTTTCTTCTTTTCTACCTATTCCGCTCATTATACTTTCTCCGATAAAACATTAAAGAACGTCGTCGTAATTTCCGCTACCGCCACCGCTCGTCTCGTCGGTCGACGTAGTTTCCGTCGGCACGGAAACTCCCTTTTCCTTTCTTCTTTCATCTATGCGCCTTTGAACTTCACTCGACGTTGCAGAGGCACTAACGCCGCGTTTTTTGTTTGCTTTTGCAAAAGAACTGCTCATATCTTTTGAAAAACTTTCCAGCGATTTTGCCATATCGGTCATCATTTTATACTTAAACAGCAAACCGTCCACTATCGCTTTCATTCTGCCTACGTTGTTTTTACGGGCGCGCTTCATTTTCCGTTTCATCTTAAAACGTTGTATCGCGCCGTATTTGTTGGCGGTAATTTCGTCCATAAGATTGCGGTCGAAATCTATCGTGGCGTCGAGGAAGTTAATCGCTTCGGTAATACATTCCATCGCCATATTTACCGCTTCCATAGACCTCATAACCGGTTCCATTTGAACGGACGCTTCGTAAAACCTCGTAAGAAGTTCAACCAAATAATAGTCTGCGCCGAACTCCGCTTCTAACTCTACGATAAGATTAAGCAATTTATCTTGACGTTTTTTAAAGTCTATTCGGCTTTGTTCTTTCGCCGCTTCCAAACGTTCTTTTTCTCTCTCTTTTTTTCCGTCGGAAATAACGCCGTCAAGGGTATCCAAACTCTCCGACCTGAATCTTCTTCTGTCATCGCTCATAATCGTTTCCTCCAAATTATTTAACGTATTTATTTATGATTTTTTTCAAATTTTCTTTTTCCGCTTGCGTGTTGTTTACCCAATCGTTAATAAACAGCCTTGCAATTTGCCACCCGCGATTTTTCAAACTTTCGACGTATCGTATATTGTAATCGACGTAGTCGTATTCCCTCTTGGGCGGTTGTTCGCACCAAACCGCCAACTCCGCAACGGTTAAATCTTTCGACAATATAACGACGGGGATTTTAACCGACCCTTTGTTCGCGCCGCAGTCGACCACTATGCGTTCGGAAGCCACGCCGCATTCCGATATAAAATCCACAACCTGTCTGATAAACCCTTGCGTTTCGCAAACGGATTTACCTCCCCATTGACTTTTGCCTTCGTCCTTAAATCTGCCGACCGTATCCAAATATTTGCCTATATACTCAACCCTTTGACCGTGAATTTCCGACGCCGAAAGAGAATGAACGACCGTAACGGACGACTTTGCCCTCGTAACGGCTACGTTAAATATACATTCGCCGAGTTTATCGTCATCAAAACCGTAATTGAGTTCGCCGAACGACTGAACGGTTTTACCGTCTTTATTCTTGCCGTAAGTAACGGACAATATAACGTGGTCGGTTTCCTGTCCTTGTACCGTTTCAATCGTTTTGAAAAAAATCAATTTTTCCGCCACGTCGTTAAAATTAGCCAATGCTTTTTTTATTTTAGACGATAGCGTGCCGTCACGTTTTACAGCCGAAACTATATAATCCCTTTGCTTCTGCCCGAACGAAACTACGCCTACCGATTGTGTAAGAATACATTTTTCGTTATCGTAATATCTGTCGAATAACGAATTCAATTCTTTAACTACCGCAACGGCTTCTTCTTCGTTCACGCCTTCGACACACCGCCCGTTAGGTATAAACACGTCGTTAAAACCGAGTCCGTCGGCTTTGGGACAAGGCGCGGGGAAAGTTCTCATCTGAGGATAAAATCTCTCTTGCGAGAATGATATCAGCGTTTCGGTTTTACTCCTGTAATGGCAAATAAGCTGCTCTATACGGAAGGCGCAATTTTCGAGCGCAAGCCCTAAAACGGAAGTGTTTGGGCTTAAAAGTTTAACCTCGCCCTCGCTGTCGGTAAACGCCCTTTCCGTATTTAAAGAAAAATGCTTAATAGGGGGCATTTGCCATTCGTCGCCGACCAAAACGACCTGCTTTGCTCTGAACAGTAGCGGCAAAACCGACGTCGGGCGCAACTGACTCGCCTCGTCTATAATAACCACGTCGAAATCGCTAAAATCGTCTTTTACGAACAACATACTTGCCGTTGACGGCGAAAGTATGAAACATTTTTTAAGTTTTAATATCGCCTTAGCGTGCAATTTGAACATTTTGCGTAAAGACTGCCCGACCGAACGTTCCGAATGTAAGAAGGCAAAATCGTCGTCGTTCGGATTAACCCTTTCCATACACAATTTTTCTATAACGGAAACGTTGACTTCGTTTATTTTCTCCGTAGCCGAAACGAAATCTTCAAAACTTTTATTTGCTTTTTCGCACAAGCCGTTCTTTCTGTCTTGCATTAACGCTTGCATATACTTAACCGCAAGGAAGTATACCGAATGTTCGAAATGCTCGCAGAAAGTATAACCGCCGCGCTCTCTCACGCCGAATTCGAAAGGTCTGAAAAACCTACCGACCGAAACTTTCCCTTCGTCGGAAACTATCGACGCGTATTCTTTTACCGCGGAAATTATCTTTTTGTCGGTTGCGTGCAAAAGATATATTCCTATATCGCCGAGAGTGATATCTTGAAAAGTTTCCGTATAATAGTTTTCGAAATATCTGTCAGCAAAACCGTTAATCCGTTCGAGCGCGTTTATTATCAACGCGCCGAGCCCGTTGGACTTTTCCCTTATCGCTTTGGCTTTTTCTAAAAATTCTTTAACGGAAGCCCCTAAAATTTTCGATTTAACCGCTTTATCGGTATAATACAAATTCCTTGCGAACTCGATACAATCGTCGGTTTCTCCTACGCTTACCCCTAATTCGCCAAGCGCGTTTTTAAGTTCTTCGACGGTCGTTTTGCGAACAAACGCGGCTTTTAACTCCGACAGCGTGCAATCTCCGTCAACACTGTCGAACGCCTTTTTTATCAATTCTTTCCCGTCGAACAAACTGCTTAAAAACGCAACCGTTTTTTCTTCGTTACCGCCTAACGCCGAGGCTATATACAACAACGTTTCTATCTGTCCGTTTGTTAAAACCCTTCTTAAATGAGAAGAAACTTTGGTTTTTATATCTTCTTTCGCACTGACGTAGCCGCTTATAGAAGAGTATAATTTTACGCCGTCCGCCACGCTTTTGAATTCAAGCGGTTTTCCGTAACCGAGCGTACGCAACCTTTCGAAATACCGTTTGCATTTAAAATCCAACAGTTTAGGCGCGGAAAATTCGCCGTCAAAATATTTTTCGAACGACTTTACCGATTCTTCTATAATCTTTTTATCTTCTTCGGTAATATCCGAACGGAAAATATAATAAAAATCGTTTTCGGCATTTTCGATTTTTCCGTTTAATTCGTCTACCGTTTTACTTGCGGTAAACAATAAATCTATCTTCGTTTTGTCGTTTAATAAAAGCAAAACGTCAAAATCGCGATAAATTTCTTCAAACCGACTTTTGGTAAAATCAACGTCCGACGTAATATTCTCTAACCCGTCGGCTATTTTTTTCACCTCTGCGGGAGAAAGCGTCTCAACGTTAAAATCAACCGTCTTTCCCGTTTGTAATTCTCGATATAATTCTATTACGGCGGAAACTTTTTCGGATTTTTCCTTATCGAAAACGATTGCCGCCTGACTTTCCGCAATATCCGTTGTAGATAAAAACTCCGCAACGCTTAGCGTTAAATTGTCGTACCCCTCGCATACGTCCGAAAAAGCGCCGTCGGAAATCTTTTTAATTTCGGCGAACAATTCCGCCGTCTTCGAATTGTATTCTACCGCGCCGTCTTCGTCAAACGTTTCTACGCCGCCGTTTACACTCCACCACGGATTTTTTATAACGCAATGCGACGGCGCTATTTTCGCAAACCATACGGAAGCGTCCTCTACCTTTTTATATAAAGCGTTATAACCTTCTTTCGATAAAGACGCAATGTCGTTCGGCAAAGCAAACAATACGGGGTCTGCGTCGATTTTACACAAAACGTCCAAAGCCGAATAATAATTTCCGCAAAACAAACCTCTGTCGCCGAACGTCGTATCGTAATAATCGCCGATATTACCTATCGCCGAATTCAGTTTTGCGGTTGCGAAACTCAAATCGTCGTAAACGGACGACGGGAAATTACCCGTTTTTCTTTCTTTTAACAGTTCGTTAAAATTTTTCTTTACGTCTATCGCGCCGAGTTTTGCCGCCTGCGTTTCGGTTTCCGCATCTAACAGCATAACGAACCTTTTAAGTCGTTCGGGAAGTTTATTGTACACTTCCGTCATTGCCGCGGTTTTTTGCGAGGACAACAAAACTTTTTTTCCGTCGGCTATCAACGAGGAAATAAGATTCGTTATCGTAAGCGTTTTACCGGTTCCGGGAGGACCTTTTACGATAAGCGATTCGCCGGCAAGAACCCTTTTCACGATTCTTTCCTGAACGCTATCTCGTTGTGCGATGAACTGCGGGAATACTTCCGCCGTATCGAAAGACGGTATATCGGTGTTTTCAGTAAAAATTCTGTTCACGGAAGGGTGTGAGTAAATTTTTTCCTTATTCCTTTTTATATCGTAATACATACACAACTCGTCGTGATTGTATTGCAATACCGCCACTACGTTTTTATCGAAACAAAAAACCGTATCGGCGCTTATGTCTTCTCTGCCCTGCTCGTCAACGTAAGTTTTAACCCTTTCGAAATAATCTTCGCTGTCGACAAGGCTTTCGATGTCAATCGGGTCGTCGACTTCTCCGCACGGATGAGGAAAATTTTTCACCGTTTTTTCACCCGCTATCGTTTCGAGTTTTGCCAAAAAACAGGGGTTCAAATATATATCGTCGTTAACGAATTCTATGTAAACCAACGAATTTACACCGCTCGGTCGAACCAATTTAATCGGAAAAAGCAGCAAAGGCGAACGGACTTTTTTTACCGTGCCGTCTTTATCGACAATCTTCCAAGTAACCGCGCCTATGCTTAAAAACAAAGGATTGTTGCCTTTTACGTTCAAATCGCAGTAAACTCCGTCGATAAATTTATGTAAAACCGCCGCTTCGCGAACGCCGTTACCGTCAGCCCACTCGAACTCGTTTATATCCGACCCCACAATCTGCTCGTACCCGACGGCAACCGAACTTTTTCTCAAAACGGTATTCCCCGGTTTGCCTATACGGTTGCGAATAACTTCTATCGCATATTTACTTAAATTTTCCGTTCCTTTTTTAGAAAGATAAAATATTTTAGAATTGTTTCCGGAATCTAAACTTATAAGTTTGTTTTTATCGGAATCTTCTATATGTAAAAGTTCCGAAATAAAATTGTCAACGTTTTCGGTTATTTTCGACATAATTTACTCCAAATCTATCAACTGCCATTTATTTAAGGAAGAAGTGATACATCTTTTCGCAAAAATTCTCGCATCGGCTTCCACTATCTGAATTTTGTAAGCGTCGCCTTTGTTTTTATAACGATTAAAATTATACGACCATTCGTATACTCTTTCCGCGCTTACTCCGAGTTCGTCGTAATGCCAACGTTTCCACCCCAACCCGTTTAAGGTATGCTGAAAAGAATGGTAACATTCGTGGCAAACGGCGTCAATCAGCCATTCGTAATTTTCCACGCAGTCTTCTCTGTATAAAATTCTTTTACCGCCGTCGCAACAAAGCCCGCCGAAGGCGGCGTCTTTCCATTCCGCTCTCGGAACGACTTTTACAAAAGGCGTATATTCGGTAGACAAAAGATAACTGACGAGTACGGTGGCGTCGTTAATTCTCTTTTCCTTATCTTCTATCGGAATTTGTTGCCATGCGGAAAGGTCCTCTCCTCCCAAACAACAATACTGCACTACCAAACCGCATTTTACGAAAATACTTTCGGCCAAATTCAATATTTTTTTGACGTTGGCTCTGCTGACTTCTCTAATGACGTCGTAATCGAATTCCTTGCGGTTTTTATCTTCCTTCTCTTTTATGGCAAGGTCGACCCAAACGAAATCTATAAATTGTATTTGCGAAGGAATATTCCTTAAATATGCGGACGCTTTTAATCGGTTTTCCTTGGAAATATCGATAGCGCGCGATTTCCAATCACCGCCGACGGCAAAGGTGTTAACTGCGACGTTAAGCCCCGTAAAACCCATAAACGCCATATTTTCTCTAACGAAAGTTCTGTCGCTCGGCGTAATCATTCCCTTTTCTTCGAATTCTTTTATTACACCGTCGAAATCGGGCATCGTTAAATATTTATACGCCACGTCCGTGCCGAGCAACCCTTCGGTCGACTTCGCCACACCGTACATATCGTCGTACACCGTTCTGTTTCCTATATCGTCGGTGCAGAATACCACGCCGCCTTTTTTGGAAAACTTTAACGCGTTTTCTTCAATCACTTTAACGTTTTCGTCGCGATAGCGCGCAAGCCCGTTTATCACCAAAGATTTTCCGCTCGTTTGGAACGTGGTAAACGCCGTTTCTATATATTCGGGAGTTTTTCCGTTAAACACGTTCGCATCCAAAACGACGAATTTTAACGAGTGCTTCTCTGCGTAAGCGGAAACGTAAAGATAAATCTCGTCGTACAACGGCGATAATAATACTATTGCTTTTGCGTTCTCGCCGTTGTCCTCGGGCATCACGGGAAAATAAACGTAATCGCAAAACCCGAAAACCGATTCGAGCGGCTGCGTGTTCTCGTCTATAAACGTTTTCGCCGTTCCGAATTTAAGTTCGTCTATTCTTTCTTTTACCCAAACGAGTTCGGTTTTCACGGTATTTATCAACGATTCCTTAAAATCGACCGTTTTTACGCGTTCGCCGAACAAATGCGAAGTATACTCTAATCGTTCCGCCAAACCGAGTTTTTCGCAAAACGATTTTTCGAAATCGGCAAGCCTTGCCAAATCGGAAGTAGTTAAATTTCCGTCGGAATCGCGAACATCGTAAACGAGTTCGACCGCGTCGTTCATAATCGCGTCGACGTCGACGGCAAACTTTTTTAACGAGTTAAAAAGAAGCACGGTTTTTGCGAAACCTTTTTTCTCCGCTATCGGCAAGTTTTCTTCTATAAATTTACAAAGTTCTTCGTAATCGCCCCGTAAATAGCCGCCCTCGAAATATTTTAACGATAAAATTTTAGCGCTTAGCCTCAACGACAAAGCTTCTCCGTTTTCGCGAAGAGTTTGAGAAAGGTCTTTGTCCGCCAAAATTTTTTCCAAAGTTCTTTTACATTCTTCCAACTCGGAAACGGAAAGACTTAAACAAAAAACCGTATTGCACTTATTTATCGAATCTTTGAAATTAACAATCGGCATATCTGTTAACCCAAAATCTATTTATCGTCGTCGGACAACGCTATCGAAACGTTTTCGGCTGCGGCAGTTTCCGTTTGCGGTTGTTCTTCGTTAACGCTGTTTTCGGAATCTTTTCCGTTTAGCAATTTATTTATATAATCGTCTTTTTCTTTTTCCGTTTGAGCCGCTCTGCCGTTTTCCTCTTGCGTGCGGGATTCGTGGCGGGCTTTTCTTTCTTCCACCCATTTATCTCTTCTCTTGCGGCGGAAAGCCTTTGCCGTTGCGTTTAACTCTTCGTCTTTTTTCTTTCTTTCGTCCCTTATCTTTGAAAGTATACTTTCTATATCGAGAACGTAATCTATATCGGCAGAAGTTCCCGCGCCGCGCATAACCTTACTCAATGCCGAAAAATCTATATTTTCGCCTATCAAAGAAATATAAATGGGGTCTGATTTGTATTTTAATATTTCTCTGTTAAGTTTTTCGAGATTTTCTATTACGTTGCCGATAGAACGCGCGTCTGCTTTCTTTTCTTCTATGCCTATTTTAATATCTTCGGCGTCTTCGTCTATATCGACGATATCTTCGTCGATTATAACGCACTCGTTGTAAAGGTCGTCCTTCGATATTTCGCCGTTTTTAAATTTAACGACTAAATCGTTTTTCTTTTTTTCCAGTTCTTCCTTTTCTTTTACTTTTTCTTCGAGAAGTTTAGTGTCGTTTTCTATATTCCAAGTTTCGGCTTCCAAAGTTTTGCGGTACTCGGAAAGGTTCTCCGAAAAGATATTTATATCTCTGATTATCCCTTGCGAACGCGCTATCATAGTAAGATTATCTTCCATAAACTCTATATCTTTTAAGTCTTTAACCTTGTTTGATTTTCCGAAAAGTCCCTTTTTTACCGCTTTATGTAATTTTTTCCATTCTTCGGCTTGTTTTATCGCGTTTTCCAAATAATCGAGCGACGATTCGCTATGCATTTTGTCGGCAACGATATCCGCCCATTCGTTTAATTCGCCGACTATGTTTTTTGCATATTCAAGTGCGGCTGGCGTAGACTCGTCTGCGACTTCTTTAAGAACCGATTTTAGCGCGTTTAACTTATCGATCCCGACGTTTAATATATGCTTACGGTCTTCCGCAACGGGCATACCGAGTAAAACAATCATACCCCTTTCGTAGGCTTCTACGTATTTTAATACCTCTTTGACCATAGTCGGTTGTAACTCTTTGTTTTTCATAATTTTTTCCGTTTCCTTTATTATTTTAGAAGATTCCTTACAATATTTATCAAGTTTTTTCGACTTTTTTTCTTTGGTTAACTTTACCGTAATTTTTATCAAGTCGGATATATTCGTCTTTAAATCTCCCGAAAACCCGTTGTTTACCCCGAATTTCACACTCGTTTCTATTGCTTCGAGGTTCGATTTCATTAAAGACTCGTATTCTCCGATGCAACCGTCACGCTCGATTGTTAAAAACTCTTTCGGAAAATTTATTTTATTTTCATTTAAACATTCTACCACTGATTTTATATTCATAATTCTCTCCCGCAAATACCGTCGACTAAAAGTTCCGCGCTTTTTCTTGCGTTTTTACCGTGCGCGTAAAAATACAAATCGTCTTCGAAAAACAAATAATCCCCTGCGGAAAAATCAATCAATCTGCAAACCCTCTCGAAATGGTTTTCCGAAAAAGATTTTTCCACGGCTTTAATTTGTCGCGCGCCCAAAAATTTACGTTTACACGCGCTGTTAAAAAAGTACAAAAACAAATATTCGCCGTCGGTTATATTAGCTAAAATTTCTTTTGTCTTTCTTTCCCCCGAAAAATTTATAAAATGCCGTTCTTCGGCTTCGGAAGATATAATACCGTTGCAGTCGCAAGGCAAATACCTGATTTCCACTCCCTTGGAAATAGCCTTAAACAAATCGGCTTTTTTATCTTTTTCGTTAGACTTTAACGAAAACAGTTTTTTAAGTTCCGCGCCGTTTAACAAAAACAAACCGCATAACGGAGTTCTTTCCTTTTTTAAGCAAGATTTTATTACGGAAAATACTTTATTTACCTTATCGTTTTTTTCTGCGGCGTCGTTTATTTTTTCAACGAAATCGCTTCCGTAAACGGCTTTTATTCTTCGACGGTCTTTTTCAAAATCGAACTTCGCGGAATCCTTCAACTCCTTTGAATGGTTTATGTACAGTTTTATTAAAGATTGAGCGGCACGCGTTTTCAAAAACAAAAATTCGCTGTCGCTTAATTTTACCGAACCGTTCTCGGTAGGAACGTTTTTTAATTCGCAAAAACATAACGAAGCGTAATAATTATACGCCGTTCTGATTCTGTCACGCTCGCTACGAACGGTTTCCAAATAATGTTCGTTGTAATAGCCCATTTTTAATACGGCTTTCGGATTGCCTTTTTTTGCCGATAACCTGCAATTTTCAATCGCATTATCGAGCATTTCAATCGGGGTTAATCCCGTTACCGCCTTTTTTCCTCCCTCCCAAGAAGACGGGGATAAATAGCGCAAGTAATATACTTCCGAAATATCGTAAAGTTCCTCGTTCTCCGCCGTAATCTTAAACTCTGCGTTTGCCGTTAACGGCTTTTTGCAGTACGGACATACCGAATCACCCGTAAACAATTCAAGCGGTTCGTTAAATTCTTTTCCACAGTTTTTATGCGGACACTTCATACCGCAGTTTCACTCCTTTTTAGAAATATAATTATTATTCTGCTTTTTCCTCTACCGTAAGCGTTCCGCCTACGAACGTTATATCGTAATTGTCTGCCGTTACGCCAGATACCGTAATAGTATAGCTACCTGCCGCGTCGCCTTTTACATAACTATACGAATAACTTAAACTTCCTTGTAAAACGGCTTGCGTTTCGCCGTTAACAAAACCGCTATACGTAACGCCGTCGTTACTCGGCTCGTCACCGACGCTTATCGTCTTGTTTTTTGCGGTTACGGTAAGCGCCGCTTTTTTTATATTAAACGCCGTGCTTACCTGCGCGGATAATTGATAATTATCGTTACCGAGGCTTGTAATCTTTATTTTGTATTCACCTGCTTCTACCTTTCCGTCAATATCGTAAGAAAGATTTACGCCATCCCCGTTCACAACACCGTTAACCGTTGCAGTGGGGCGTTGATTCTTTCCGTTATAAGTAAACTCGGTATTAGTCCAATTCAACGTAACAGATTTTGCGTTTATCACGTATTCATTACTTGCATTTGCACCGATAATATAATTGCAATTACCTACGGTGGCAGTTACCGTGTAATTACCTTTATTTTTACCGTAGCCGCTATAAGTAATTTGCAAATTATCACCGCCGACAACGTCCGTCGAACTTGCTTCCGGGTGTTGATTTTCTCCGTTATAGGTAAAAGATTTTTCTTCCCAACTTAACGTAACGGGTTTTGCGTTTATCACGTATTCATTACTTGCATTTGCATCGATAATATAATTGCTATTACCTACGGTGGCAGTTACCGTGTAATTACCTTTATTTTTACCGTAGCCGCTATAAGTAATTTGCAAATTATCACCGCCGACAACGTCCGTCGAACTTGCTTCCGGGTGTTGATTTTCTCCGTTATAGGTAAAAGATTTTTCTTCCCAACTTAACGTAACGGGTTTTTGACATACCTTAAAATTACAAATCGAGTTTCCAAAGTCGTAATAATTTTTCCAAGTATCGTCTACGATTACGGTTGCAGTATACGTGCCTGCATTTTTTACCGTAGTGTTAAACCCCTTAATAAGCGTACCGTCGTTTATTTTTATATTTCCGCTAATAACGTCGCCATCGACGATATTTTCAAATTTCTCAACTTTAACGCCTTGGTCAGTTCCGTCATATTCTCTCGGCACGTTCCATTCCGCTTGTACTTGTTTTTTGTTTACGGTAAGGTTAATTCGAGCGGAATTCTCCGACGTGAGAGACGTAGTTTCATCATTCCCCGCCGTAACTTTTAGAGTATATTCGCCGGTATTTTCCGCAGGTTTAACTTTTGTAATAGAATAACTCGAACTATTTTCTTCGTTTATTTTAGAGCCGTTAAACGACCATTCGTATTGCAAGTTTATACCGTTTGTAGGCGGGGTAACAGTCGACCCGATTGTTGCCGCGTCGCCGTAAGTATACGTATTATTATCTTTATCCGACGTCAGTTCTACGGTCGGTTCGTTAAGTTTCCATTCAGGGTAAATCGTAACGTCGCCGCTTGACAAAACGTCTTTCAACTTCGCAAAATTTACGGGGGTAGAAGTATATGCGTTAGAATACTTCCAACTAAGCGAAAACCCTTCTCGCGGATTAACGTCGCTTAAAAACCCGAACGGGTCGTCCGCAAGAACGTATCTTTCCGCACCGCTTTTAGAAAATTCTGCGTTGTTAGTATAAAAGTCAAACTTTTCGTCGTTGTCTTCCTCCACGATGATTTTACGAACGTATTCGAAGTAAACGGCAACCCTCGGCATATCCGAATTAACGGTTTCGTCTATAATTAAATTGCCGTTATAACGCAACGGGCTTAAAACCTTGCCTGCCGCACCTCTTTCGTAATTTTGTTTTAAAAATTCTTCGTTATGCAAATCGTAATTTTCGGCATAATCGACGCCTTTCGCGTGAGCGACAAAATCAAAAACGTCGCCTTTTTTACCTATCCAAGTTTTCAAAACCTTAAAATTGCAATATTGCAAATCTTCATACGAATAATTAAAAGTAATAAACCTTTCTTCGCCGTCAAGACCGCTCGGGGTTAACATATTGTAAAACTGTAAATATTCTGAACGATTTACCCAATCGGTTTTGCAAAGATTAACGAACCTTTCTTTTACTTCGTCGATATCTTTTTTGTCTATTTTTACCGAAATTTTATCGTTAATACCCTGAACGTCTTCGACTATAAGCGAAAAATCTTTATCGCAATAAAGTTCCGCATCGGTAAGGTTTTCGTCAAACAAAACGTTGCCGTCAATCGCAACGACTTTTTCCCCGTCAAACGTGTTTAGAATTTTAATCTTTTGTCCGCGTCCGTCAAGCGGAGTAGCAACGAAGCCGTCGTATTCCCGACTATACGTATAAAGCACGTTCTTATAACCGAAACCTCCCTGACCGAACAATCCGTTAACGAATACGACGCCTGCGTAAGCCAAACAAATAGCCACGAAAACGACCGAGAATATTATCGAAACAAAATTTAATCCCCTGCCCAACTTAACCGCGTTAAAAACGTTTATCAGCGTTACTGCGATAGCGCCGAAATGAAGCGCGGAATACAAAACCGCCGCGGTTACCGTAAACACGCCCTTCCCGACGCCGAATACCGTCGCGACCGTACAACAAGCCAAACCGACGACGTAAATTACTGGAACTATAACACCGTAACCGAACCTGAAATTCGTATTTATCGCAAAAGCAATCATCACGATACCGAGCAACGCGGAAATTATTACCGGAAGCCCCGTCGAAAAAGCCAAGCCGTTCGAAAACAGCATAACCGACAGCAACAATTCCACCGTTAAAGTGAAACCGAGGGAAAAATACAGCGATAATTTATTACTTTTTAATTTTTCTATAAAAAACTTGGAATTCGACATAACCTTTTCCCGCCGTAACTAATCTATTTTTATGGGAGGAGCGATAAAACCCCGTTCCTTAACGTTAAGTTTGTTAAACAAGTATCTGTGTTTGCCTATTACGAAAATTATAATTTCGTTGTCTTCTACGCAGGCTTTTTTTGTAAAATGCGCTTTTGCCCGTCTGCCGAACGAAAGCAGCGTTTTATACTTGCCGTACGCCGCCCTGTATTCCGAACTTTCCGTTGCCGTTTCCGACGCCTTGCATACGGGACATTTTCCGCGTTTTAATACCCTCGACGAAAAATACCGACCGCACACTTTACATCTTTCGACTTTCTCTTCGTTTTCGTCTTTCACGTCTACGAGTTCCATTCTGTCTTTAACGAAGACCATAGCGGGCGTATATTTTTTAACACCGTTATCGGTGGTGTAAACGATTTCGGGATACGGGCACTCGGAACATTTATAAACTACCGCGCTACTGCTGTCTGCGTCAAACAACTGACTTAAACAACGAACGGCTTCGCAATTTTGCCAACCCTTTATTTTTTGACAACAAACCTTCAAATAATGGTTTTTAAGTTCGCTTTCGGCAATAATTTGCGCGACAGCCGCTTCGTCTAAACCGAAATCTTCTCTTTTAACGTCGAGCGTTACGGTCTTTTGTTTGCCGTCCGCAATACAAACGATTTGATTGTCGTATACGAGCGGAGTTTCGGCATTGCATTTCGCACAAGTCACCGTAAACCCGTTACCGGCGCCCGTTTTTACGTTAAAAACAGGGTCGCCGCCACGCACTACGCTTGCAATAAAACTACCCACCTTTACGTGCGTAATATAAAGAATATCGAGTCGAGTACATTCAAGCGTGTTAGCGTCGTGCGATAACTGAGAGAACAATTTCTTTACCGCAGCGGCGTCTGATTCATCACCGAAACACAGATATTCGGCAAAATCCGAATTTCCGTTTTCAACGAGTTTTTCCACGGCATTCAACGTATCGTCTATTATTCTGTCGGCTACAGTCAACTCTTCGCCGTCGGAATCTTCGGGAATAATTTTATTAACGCTGTCGTCGTAAATTTTAGCGAGTTTCGTTCCTATCGGCACCAACCTTTTGCCGTCGCTTAAAAAATACAGTTTACCGAGTACCGGTAAAGACGCACCGGTACCACCCGACAGTTCTAACCTTAAAGACACTCCGTAAACGTCTTCTTCGCCGTTTTCCTGCATACGGATGTCGAGATTCGTAGTCAAAACGGGATAAAACGTTTTAACGAAACGGTTTACGAATTCCGTTATTTCCTTACGAGCGCGCTCTTTTTCCGCTTTCGAAGGAGGTTGTTGTTTATACTCCACCACCGAAAAGCGTTTATGGTATTCTTCCTTTACCGTTTCCATAAAAGAAGTCCAAACCGCCGAATCTTTTTCCGTTTTATCTCCGCGGAGAGTACTGAACCAACTTGCGCCGCTTTCGGTAAAACCTTGTTCTTCCGCGCCGACAGAACCGCTTTCGATTTTTGCCAGCCGATATTCGTTAATTCCGTCGTCTATACAACCGTCGTTTACCTTAAAGCCGAGTTCGGAAAGACAACCGCCGTTTATGAGTTCGCATATACTTTCAAACGCCTTCGTGTATTCTGCTCCGACGTAAATTTGTTTTTTCGCCATAACTATTCACCGACCCTATCGTTGGAAAGTATTTCCTGTATTTCGGAAACCTTTGCCGTTTCTTTCAACAAATTATCGCAAAACGATTTGCCGCCGTCGGCAAGATAATCGTACGCCGAACGAATGTAAGTTTCAAACGTTTTTGCAACTACGGGTTTTAATTTTTCACCGCACACCGGACATTCTGCCTCCCACTTGTCGTTAAAAGATATAACGTGCGGCTTCGGGAAACAAGTTGCGTGTTCGCAGTTCATACAACCCGAAATAGCGTCCGCACCGTCGCGAACGCGGCATTTCGAAGGACATTCGCTCTTATAATCGCAATTTTCACATTTTTCCATTAACGCCAAATCGTTGGCAGAAGGATTTTCGATATAGTAATTAAGGGCTTCGCACTTGCCTTTCATATAACCGTTAGCAAATTTATCGCAATGCGCGATAGCACATATTTTTTTGCAATACAGTTGCCTGTCGCCCTTTTCACCGTTATTACACATACCGCCCTTGCCACTGTTGTTGACGGCAAGACACATATATTGACCGCCCTCTTTCGAATTTCTCCGTTTAATAAGACTTCCGCAATTTTCACACTTTATTTCGCACGAATTTATTTCTACCATCAATTTCCCGCGAACGCCGTCTTGCCGACATTCCTCGTTTTCGCAACAGTATATGGAATCGTCGTCCTCTTTCTTGCAAGCCTCGTAATCTTCTTTGGACATAAGTTTAACGTTCTTGCACGCGGGGCACCTTATCGTAACCATATTATCGTTATTGCTACCCGCTATTATAGCCGCATCGCCGCTGTTACTCGTCATAAGACCGATACTGCTGAAATACGTTAAAACGTAGCTTTCCAAAGCGCACATATCCGCAAAAGAATATATTACGACGTCGTTTTCCTGTCCTAAACGAAAAATTCTGCCTATGCTCTGTTCCATACCGAGGGGATTAGGCGTAATTTGGAAGTTTACTATAACGCTGCTTTTTTGTAAGTTCGCACCTTCGGTAAACGCCCCGTCGGTTACCACCAAAATTGCGTTCGGTTTTTCGTTGAAAATTTTTTCCGTAACCGACTTATCCGATTTATCGCCGATAATTACTCTGTTTGCAAATCTTTGGTCGGTATTAAGCGCTTCGAGAACCTTCTCGCAACACGCTTGATTTTTTTCTATATCGTAATCGAAAAACACGATAACTCTGTCTTCGGAATGTTTTACCAGAATTTTATAAAGTTCCGTTAATTTACTTATAAAAACGTTACCGTCGAATACGGGTATAAAAGTCGTATTTACGTCGTTACCCATATCGCCCGAAGCAGACGTTTGTGTTCTGCGCATTTGTTGCCAATAATATTTTACGGAATCTTTCTTCAAAAACTTATCGTCGGTTAAGCCGAAAGCTTTCAATATACCGTCGTCAAAAAACAAATCGGCAAAAGCGCACCCGAAAGATTGATTGCCCGCGTTACTTCTAACGTATTCTCGCAAAGAATATTCCGCGGTATCGGTTTTTATTCCGCCGTCCTCGTACATTTTATCGACTACGACGGTAATATTTTTACCGTTCAAGCCTTTGACTTTAAGTTCGTTACCCTTGTTTTCGGCAGGGAAAAACAAAAAGTTTTCTATCTTCTTGCTTTTTCTTATTCTGTCGTTGGGTTGACGTATCATTATAGAACGCAATACCCCGTTGTGATAAGCGTTTGCGATATTTTTTATTACGGCTTTTTTTATAGGCTCGTTTGCGGACAAAAATTCGTTTACGATTTTTTTCTTTTCCCCGTCGAGAAGCCCGTTGAATTTTTCCGTATCGCAATTCTTTTTTTCAAGGAAAGCGAAAAAAACATCACCGAATTTTTCGGTAACTTCGATGATTTTTACTTTATTTATAAAATCCATTACCGAAATCGCGCCGCGACAAATATGCTTTTTATAATATTCTTTTTCCTTTCTGTAATCCGCCGTGCGTTGAGAATCGTCTTTTTCGTCGAAATCGGACGGATTGCCGCCTTTACAACGTATAAAGTACCACAGCCTGAACATATTTTCCAAGTTCCCCGAATGAGGCGTTGCCGACAAAAGAACGCAGTAAGTTTTTTTGGCTCTTTTTTTGGTCAACATCAAAATGGACAGCATTTTTATCGCCTTTGCCGACGAGCCCTCTTCCGAGCACAGGTTATGCGCTTCGTCTACGACTACTACGTCGAACAAAACGTCTTGAACGTCTTGCTCTCTCCATTTTACGAAATCTTCGGTTTTTACGATAATCGGCGCAACGGGTCTTATCATACCGTCGTCGCAACGCGTGAAATAGTCTTCGTTAAATTCCGCGCCGACGGTTTTAAGAACGCCTTCACCCATTCCGAAATCTTTTTCCAAAACGCTTACCCAAGTGTTGTAAACTTGCGACGGCGCGATTATCAATGCGGTAGAAATTTTACCCTTTGCGGCAAGTTCGCTTAAAACGACGCCCGCCTCGTAAGTTTTACCGCTTCCGACCACGTCGGCAAGCAAACCGAAACCGCGCAGTTCCTTCAAAAATTTATACGCCGCTTTTTCCTGATGTTCCAAAATTCTTCTGTTGCCACTGTGAAACTTCTTTTTTTCTATACCGTAAGGCGTATTTTTCTTCGCGTAATCCGACGGCGATAACGTCAAAGAGCCGAACTCGTCGTAGCGGTCGAGAACTTCGGCGAACTTATTCATTTCCGCCACGTGTTTAGTGAATTTTTTACAATCGTGAAGCCCGGAGCGTTCGACCTGTTTTTCAAACGCGTCAACGGTAAAAATTATTTTCAACGGTTCTCTTTCTTTTTCCATATTCCGACACCTTAATTAGTTTTGTCTATTGCTTTAAATTCGCAAAGCCCCGTTCCGAGCACGTCGATTTTGTTTGCCTTTATTCTGCCGTAGTAACGGTCGCTTTTAACCGACGATATTTCGACGTAATCCGTTTCGGAAGACGCGTTCTTTATAATAGGGGTTGCCATTCCGTGTTTATCTACGAATATTCCTTCCTCGAAAGAAATCCTTCCGCCGTTTGCGATTTTAACCTTTTCTCCGTTGTAAACGAAATAAACTTTTCCGTCCTTACCGCCGGAAACCGTTTTAAGCCCTATATCTTTCACTGCCTTTTTTCTTTCCGTCGAATCGGCGTCGCCTACTATAAGATTGCTCTTTCCGGAAACGTAATTCCATTTATCGGATTTTGAATTCTTCGATACTTCCTTCGCGGTAACGTGAGTAGAAAACATTTCTTCTCCGCTTTCGACACCCAAACGCCCCACCGTAAACTTACGGACAAACTTACCGCCGTCGTCGATAGGCGTTCCTCTGTCAACGAATATACACAGACATTTTTTCCCGTCGACGATTTCCCACGTTGCGTACGATAACGACAATATGGTTTTTATTTTAACGTTTTTGAGCGCGACTATCGCGCCGCCGACTGACGGAGCGTAAACGGAATCTTCGTAGGAGAGTATCGTAAACCCGTCGCCGTCCGTACGGTAATCGTCGAAAGAACAAACCTTTAACGACGGTTTTAAAATCGCCAAAGTATTTTTCAAATAATCGAGCAAACCGTACGTTTCAATAAGTCCGCCGGAGAAAAACACCTTTTTTATGTCTTTATTTATCGGCCTTTTTATTTCTTCTACGATATATTTCGAAATTTCGGCGGCAATACCGCAGTTGCCTTCTATACCGATACTTTTACACACGTCGTTTTTATACATTCGCCGTTGAATAAAAAGTTCTCTGTAAAGGGTTACGGGCACACCGTTAAAAAAGACGCTGTCTTTATCAATCGGCTTGCTGAAAATCACCTTGGCTTTTTTTATCTCCTTCATAAAAAGATACTGCTTGTCGTAAACGCTGTCTTCGGTAATATGCCCCTCTTCGCCGAAAGAAGGCGACCCGACGGTTTCTCTGTTTTCAACCGAGCGGTCTAAGTCTTTGACTATCGCTTGGTCGACGTCTATACCGCCGACCGAAAGCGGAGGGTTATGCCCGTCTACGCCGTCTACTATAAGTTCGTTACCCGAAAAACAAGCGCGAGCGACGGTGATGGTTTCTTCGCCCATATCGAATACCAAAAAACTCTCGTTATTTTTAACTGCATTTCTGTGAAAAGCGTACATGGAAAGCGCTTTCGTGGAACTGAAAACGCTATACGGTTTGTAGCCGAAAGTTTTTTTGATTATTCCCGACAATTCATCCAGATAGTCGTCGCCGATTCCGGACGGATGCACGACCGATATTTTATAAGACTCGAACTCACGCCCGTACATACGGTTAAGTTCGGCTTTCTGCCCGTCTATAAATTCTTTAACGTAACGGAAAAAGCCCTCACAAACTTGTTGCGGGGTAAAATCCGTTTTGAAAGTCCTGTCGGTTTTAACCATTTGGTCAAAATCGTCAAGCATTTTTCTTCTTACGGGAAAGTAAAATTTAGGAAAATCTTTACCGTTAAAATAATAGTCCTTATTCTTTTTCCAAATTTTTTTATCGGATTTTTCAGACAATAAAGATATAAGGCTTTTAATTTTTACTACCGTAATAAAAGATTCGCTTTGTTCGCCTATCTGTTTTCCGTACAACCACTTTTTTCGTTCTCTGTCGTAATACGCAACGGCGGGAATCGCCGTTTGCGAAGCCTTACCGCTGCCGGCGAACTTGCCGTAAACGACTTCGTCGCTGCAAAAAAAAGGATTTCCGTCTTCTTTATAAAAAGCAAATGAAATTTTAACGGTGTCGCCACCCAAATCCAACCCGATACTTAACTGCTCAATCATTTTCCTAAAATTGCCGTAGATATTATAATATAATAATATTATTATATAACCGAAATACCGCGTTTGCAAGTATTTTGCAGAATTTTGTCGAATTGACTGTAAAAATACAAGCCGAAGCAAAGTTGCTTCGGCTTAAAAAACGTTTTTTACGGCTGTTATTTGCTTTTAACCAACGCTAAACGCGATAACGACGCAAAAGGTCGTTTTTTAATTCCGTATTACAATATCTTTTTCAAGAACTTGCCCGTATAACTTTTTTCTTCTTTCGCTATTTCCTCGGGGCTACCGCACGCAACCACCGTACCGCCGCCGTTACCGCCTTCCGGACCCAAATCGACGACGTAATCGGCAATTTTTATAACGTCCAAATTATGCTCTATCACGATAACGGTATTGCCCGTTTCTTGCAATCTTTTAAGAACGACGCAAAGTTTATCGACGTCGTAACTGTGCAAGCCCGTAGTAGGTTCGTCGAGAATATATACCGTTTTACCCGTACCGCGCTTGGAAAGTTCGGTGGCAAGTTTTACCCTTTGAGCCTCGCCGCCCGAAAGGGTTGTAGAACTTTGTCCGAGTTTAATATAGCCCAACCCGACGTCTTGCAACGTTTTGATTTTATTATATACGGAATTTATCGGTTTGAAAAATTCACAAGCTTCGTCAACGGTCATATCCAAAACTTCGCTTATATTTTTCCCTTTATATTTAACTTGCAAAGTTTCTCTATTGTAACGGTGCCCTTTACATACTTCGCAAGGAACGTAAACGTCAGGTAAAAAATGCATTTCTATTTTTATAATGCCGTCTCCCTCGCAATTTTCACACCTGCCGCCCGAAACGTTAAAAGAAAATCTGCCCGCTTTATATCCTCTTTCTTTTGCGTCGGTCGTAGAAGCGAAAAGTTCTCTTATCGCCGAGAAAACCCCCGTATACGTTGCGGGATTGCTTCTCGGCGTTCTGCCGATAGGCGATTGGTCTATCGCTATAACTTTGTCGAAATGCTCTATACCGTCTATCTTTTCGTAATTCCCCTCTCTGACTTTTGCTCGGTTCAATCGGTCTGCAAGCGCGGGATAGACTATTTCGTTAACGAGCGAACTCTTTCCGCTACCCGAAACGCCCGTTACCACGGTAAGCAGCCCTACGGGAAATTTAACGTTAACGTTCCTTAAATTATTTTGCTTTGCTCCGACGACTGTCAACCATCTTCCGTCGGGTTCTTTTCTTCTTTCGGGGACCGCTATTTTACGTCTGCCCGATAGATAATCGCCGGTAATCGAACGCGGCTCGTTAATAATATCTTCAACGCTACCCGTCGCAACGACCTCACCGCCGTGAACACCCGCTTTCGGTCCTATATCCACTATAAAATCCGCGGTACGAATCGTGTCTTCGTCGTGTTCCACGACTATTACGGTGTTACCTAAATCCCTTAAATTTTTCAACGTGGATAACAGTTTTTCGTTATCGCGCTGATGCAACCCTATACTCGGTTCGTCAAGAATATAAAGTACTCCCGTAAGTCCGCTTCCTATCTGTGTCGCAAGCCTTATTCTCTGTGCTTCTCCGCCCGAAAGCGTCGATGCGCTCCTTGACAGGGTAAGATAATCCAAGCCCACGTTCATTAAAAAGTTTAATCTTGCCTTTATCTCTTTAACGATAGGTTGCGCTATTACCGTGTTGGTTACAGAAAGATTTAAGTTATTTATAAATTCATAAAGTTCCGATACCGACATATCGGTAAGTTCGGCAATGCTTTTACCGTTGACGGTAACTGCAAGCGCTTCCTTCTTTAATCTTTTTCCGTGGCAAGTATTACACGGGCTAACGGTCATATATCTTTCTATTTCGCTTTTAGTATAATCGCTCGAAGTTTCTCTGTACCGCCTTGCAAGGTTGGGTATAATGCCTTCCCACCTCGAATCGTAACTTCCGCTAAAAGTTCGGGTACTGTACGTCATTTTAATTTTTTCTCCGCCGTTACCGTATAAAAGCATACGGTAAATATTTTCGGGCAAATCTTTTACGGGGACGTCTAAACTGAACCCGTAATGACGAGCAAGCGACTCGAAATACATTTCAGCCATTTTGCCGTTGTCTAAATTCCAACCGGTAACCGTCATTGCCCCTTCGCGCAGAGTTTTGTTTTTATCTTTTACTATCAGATTTTCGTCTATTTCGTTCTTAAACCCCAACCCGTGACATTCGGGGCACGCGCCGAATGGATTATTGAAAGAAAAAAGTCTCGGCTCGATTTCCTCGATGCTTACGCCACAATCGGGACAAGAATATTTGGTAGAATACAGCACGCTTTCTCCACCGACCGTTTCAATCACGACAAGCCCGTCGGCGAGTTTTAACGCCGTTTCGATACTGTCGTTTAATCTTTGGTTTATACCTTGCTTAACCATAAGTCTGTCTACGACCACGTTTACGGTATGCTTTACGTTTTTATCGAGTTTTATTTCTTCGTTAAGGTCGTAAACGATGCCGTCTACCTCTACTCTGACGAATCCGCTTTTTTTGTAACTTTCGAAATTTTTCTGAAACTCACCCTTTTTACCGCGAACGACGGGCGCGTTAACCAAAATTTTACTACCTTCCGCCATTGCGGTAACCTTGTCCACTATTTGGTCAACCGTCTGCCGCATAATTTCTCTGCCGCATTCGGGACAATGTGGAACACCCGTGCGAGCGAACAGCAAGCGCATATAATCGTAAATTTCCGTTACCGTCCCCACCGTAGACCTCGGATTGTGCGAAGTGGTTTTTTGGTCTATCGAAATAGCGGGCGACAACCCGTCGATAAAATCGACGTCGGGCTTTTCCATTTGCCCTAAAAACATACGGGCGTAACTCGAAAGACTTTCTACGTAACGTCGTTGCCCTTCCGCGTATATGGTATCGAAGGCAAGCGTAGACTTACCGCTGCCCGACAACCCCGTGAACACCACCAACTTATCGCGCGGTATAGAAAGGTCGACGTTTTTCAAATTATTTGCTCTTGCGCCTTTTACCGTTAAAAATTCTTTACTCATATTATTTTCTCATTTTCAGTTTAAGTTTTGCTATCGTATCTCTGATTTCGATACACTTTTCAAAATCGAGATTTGCCGAAGCAATTTTCATTAACGCTTTTAATTTTTCTATTTCCTCCGGAATATCTTTTTGTTTTACGTCTTTCGTAACGTCGGTTTTTTTAGTTATTTCCAGAGTATTTACTACCTCTTTAACAATCGTTTTCGGAACTATACCGTGTTCTTTGTTGTATTCGTCCTGTATCTTTCGGCGGCGTTCGGTTTCTTCGATTGCCCTTTTCATACTGCCCGTAACGGCGTCCGCATACATTAAAACTCTTCCTTCCGAATTTCTCGCCGCACGGCCTACCGTTTGAATAAGAGAGGTTTCGCTTCTCAAAAATCCTTCTTTATCGGCGTCGAGTATAGCGACGAGTTTTACTTCCGGAAGGTCCAACCCCTCTCTTAAAAGATTTATTCCGCAAAGCACGTCGAACTCACCGCTACGCAACGAAGAAACTATTTCTATTCTCTCCACAGTATCTATATCGCTATGCATATAACGCACTTTTACGCCGTTTTCTTTTAAGTATTCGGTCAGACTTTCCGCCATTTTTTTGGTAAGAGTGGTTATCAACACTCTGCCGCCGCCGTTAACCGTGAAATTTATTTCTTTAAGCAAATCGTCTATCTGATTTTTCGTCGGACGAACGGTAATTTCGGGGTCGAGCAATCCCGTCGGGCGAATAAGTTGTTCCACGACTTGCCCCGCCTGTTCGAGTTCGTATTTTGCGGGGGTCGCCGAAACGCAAATCATTTGACCGACCCTTTCGTCGAATTCTCCGAACGTTAACGGACGATTATCAAACGCCGATTTAAGTCTGAAACCATATTCCACCAAATTGGTTTTTCTCGACCTGTCGCCGTTATACATTGCGCCTATTTGCGGAATGGTCATATGCGATTCGTCTATAAAAACTATAAAATCTTTCGGAAAATAATCTAAAAGCGTAAACGGCGGGTCGCCTACGTTTCTACCGTCGAAATAACGGCTGTAATTTTCTATCCCTCTGCAAAAACCTATCTCGCGAATCATCTCCACGTCGTAATCGGTACGCTGTTTAAGGCGCTGCGCTTCTATAAGTTTACCGTTTTCCTTAAAGCAGAGAACCTCTTCTTCCTTGTCGCGCTCGATACACGCAAGCGCAGAACCGATTTTTTCCTCGCCGACGGCGTAATGGCTTGCGGGAAAGATTACCGCGTGTTTGAGCTCCGATATAACCCTACCCGTTACGAATTCCGTTTCGCATATTCTGTCGATGGTGTCGCCGAAGAATTCGACTCTGATGACTATTTCGGTATTAGACGACGGGAAAATATCTACCGTATCGCCTCTGACTCTGAAAGAGGAACGCGTAAAATCAACGTCCTTCCTTACGTACTGTATACCGACTAAACGACGCATAAGCTCGTCACGACCTATTTCGTCGTTAGGGCGAAGCGAAACGGCAAGACGGTAATACTCTTCCGGCGCGCCCAAGCCGTAAATACACGAAACCGACGCAACCACGATAGTATCTCTGCGCTCGGCGAGAGAACAGGTTGCCGAATGACGGAGTTTATCTATTTCGTCGTTAATCGACAAATCTTTTTCTATGTACGTATCCGTACTCGGAATATACGCTTCCGGCTGATAATAATCGTAGTAAGAAACGAAAAATTCCACACGGTTTTCGGGGAAAAATTCTCTGAACTCGTTACACAGTTGTGCGGCAAGCGTTTTGTTGTGCGCTATAACGAGTGCGGGACGGTTTACGTTGTTTATAACGTTCGCCATCGTAAAAGTTTTACCGCTACCCGTAACGCCTAAAAGGACTTGCGTACGCAAGCCGTCGAAAATACCTTCGGTAAGGCGTTCTATCGCCCGAGGCTGGTCGCCCGTCGGACTGAATTTAGAAACCAACTTAAAATTTTTTTGTTCCATTGCTCACTAAAATACCGTTTTTAAAATAAGCCCTATTAAAAAACTGATGACCGCAAACGTTACCGACAAAGCCAACCTGAAAACGAGATTTCTTTTAAAAACCTTGCGTTCGCGCCCGTAAGCGTTGCCTTTTTCGGTAAGAGAAAGACAGTATACCGTTTCGCCGTGACGGTCGGAATAAATCATATCCAAATAGCCGTCTTGCGAAAGTGCAATCAACGTTTTTTCAAGTCGAGAAGAATTTATGCGTTTTCCCTTTATTCCGTTTAGCAAATCCGTAGGACATACCAACACCGACGATTTTCCCTTGCAACGCGAATAAACTTCGTTCATAACGGCTGCTTCGCTTTTCGTCAGCATATTACACCCCCGTTAAAATCAAAGCGACGGCTGTAACGACGGCGGAAAGCACTCCTCCGATAAAAGCGCCCGACATAGACGAAAAAAAATAGCGTTTACCTGTTTTTTGTCTGTCGATTTCTTCTTCTATTCTATTCTCGAAAACCAACCTGCCCTTGGTCAACGGGCACAAACACACTTCGTTTTCGTCTTGATACTTTACGCTGATATATTCTTTTTCCGTCAACACCGAAAGACATTCGATTATGCCTTCTCTATCTATTCCGAACGAAGCGGGCATCGAAAAAATCAACTCTTCCATATTAACGACTTTATACCCCGAAGACGCACATTCGGTATTCAAAACGTCAAGTAAGGCAAGACAACGTTTATCCAACATAAATCCCCCGTTTACTTTTATTTTGTTATTAAAAGCCGTTTGTTATACTATTATAGCACAAAATAAACGAAGAAACAAAATATTGCGAATATAAAAAAACGACTTACGTCGTTTTCTTTCGGTTATAAAACCTTTCTTAATTCTTCCAAAAGATATTTTGCTATCAATTCGTTGCCTTTTTGCGCAGGGTGAACGCCGTCTGCGGAAAATTCCTGCCACGGCGTAGTCATACACCCTTTTGCAAATAGCCCGTCCATAGGAATAAATCCGTCGGCATATTTTACGGCAAGCGTCCGACAAGCGTCAATTACCTCTATCAGTTCTCTTCTCCACGGCATTTTATCCGGCGCGGGCAACAAAAACGGTTCTATCATAATAATTTTCACGTTCGGAAAATCTCTTTTTGTCTTAACGAGCACGCTTTCTACGTTTTTATAATATTCTTGCGGCGACGTATAAAGGTTTTGGTCGTGAAATCTCCACACGTCGTTTATCCCTATCAAAAGGGTCATAACGTCGGGAGCTAAATCCTTAATATCCTGTTCGTAACGGTTAAGAAGCATTTTCGACGTATCGCCACTGATACCTCTGTTAATAAAAACGTAATCTCCGTTCAGTTTTTTTGCAACTTCCGAAGTATAACCTGCAAGACTGTTAAAATCTTCTCTATCCCTATGGCAATCGGTTATGCTGTCGCCTTGAAACAATATTCTCATATCATACTCCTTTTTCGAAAAATTGCACTATAAAGAATTTTTTCGCCTGTTATTTTTTATTTTTCAATACGTTAATCAATACGAAAGCACCGATTAGCAATGCGACCGTTCCCGCCACTATCGCGTACATAACACCGATACCGATATTTGCGCCGAAAAGGTATATGTTGCAATCCACGGAATCTTTTATTGCCGTTATCACCGTTTGCGGTATACCGCTCGATTGCATTTCCGCAAGAACACCGTTTAAGGAGTGATTGCGTAAAAGCGAAGTTGCGTAAGTCCCCGGTAAAAATCCCAAAACTGTTTGAAGCCCCGTCGCGAAACTCGAAATAGGCATATACGCTCCGCACAAAAATCCGTAACACGAACTCACTACCGTTCCGACCGCCGAAATTTGACCTTGAGTAGATAAGAATATATTTATAACCGACGATAAAGCAGTTCCGAACATAACGGCTATAAACACGTCTAAAAGCAATAGTAAAATATCGGAAAAAGACAAATACCAACCACCTATTGCCAAATACACGAAACTTGCGCCCGTCGCCGCCAAACAAATTATTAACGTGCATAAAGCCGACGCAATATAATACGCAAGCGCCAAAGTCGACCTGCTTACGGGCGTTATCATCATATCGTTGTGCGCGCCCGAAACTTTATCTTGAACCATAAGCATATTAGAACAAAACGCCACGGTAACGCAACATACGGCAAGCAAAGAAGACATCAACTGACCGCCCACCAACCCGTTAACTATACCGTCGTCTATCGCGTAACCTTCGGGAAAACTGCTAATAATCGAATCTCTGTAAACGTTACCCAAAAAGGTTACGTAAAGCAGTAAAAGAATAAGCGGAGTTATAAGCGAAGTCCAAAACATACCGGGGTCTTTAAAATAAGCCTTAACGTTTCTCTTTATCATAATTTTCAAAGTGTTCATTTTTGCGCCTCCGAAAGTTTTTTGCCGGTAACGGCCAAGAATACGTCATCCATTTTGCCTTTCAAAACCTCGTAATCGTTAAACAGTTGCGGATGCTTTATAATAAGTTTAGTGGCTTCGGCGGTATTTTCAACCGCAATTCTGTAAAAATCCGAAACCTTCTCGTACTTTACGCCCAACACCGCTAAATCGCTTTCGTCAACGCCGTACAGATTGATAAAATCGCCCGTATAAGCGTTTTTTAGTTGCAACGGAGAGCCCTCGGCAACTTTTCTTCCGCCGTCGATTATAACGACGTTGTCTGCATCAAGAGTTTCTTCCATATAATGCGTGGTTAAAAACACCGTGGTTTTTTCTTCCTTGCGGAGTTTGTGTATGACGTTCCACACCGTCATTCTCGTTTGCGGGTCAAGTCCCGTGGTAGGTTCGTCCAAAACGATAATTTTCGGTCTGTGTATAAGCGCGCGAGCAATGTCGATTCTTCTGCGCTGACCACCCGAAAGTTTACCTACGGTGCGGTTCAAAAGATTTTCCAACCCTAAAAGTTCGGTCAGTTCCATAAGTCTTTTCTTAAAATCGCAATCGGAAATACCGTACAACGCCGCCCTGCTTAAAAGATTATCGTAAACGGTAAGTTGCTTATCGAGTACGCAATTTTGGAAAACGACACCCAATTCTCTTTTTACCGTTTCCCCGTCGATATCGGGGTTTTTACCGTCGATTATAACGCTTCCGCCGTCCCGTTTCAATCTGCCGCACATTACCGATATCGTTGTGCTTTTACCCGCGCCGTTTACACCGAGAAAAGCAAACAACTCTCCTTCTTCAACCGAAAACGAAAGGTCGTTAACCGCTTTGATTTCGCCAAAACTTTTATTCAAGTTTTTTATTTCTATAATTTTAGACATAAATACTCCTTTCCCTAATGCAAAATACCATATCATGCCTTAATACGGTATTAGTTTTAATTTCGCCGTTATTAAAAACGTTTACTTATCGTTATTCATAATGTCGTCTGCCATAGAAGTAAAAACTTCGGTTTTTATTATCGCCAAGCCCTTTTTTACGTCACCCATCATTAACAGACTGTCGCCGGGGTTGATATTAAAAACCGAACGGGCTTCCTTCGGGATTACTATTTGTCCCTTTTCGCCGACCTTACATACGCCGAATATATATTTGCCTTTTCCGTCTTTCATTACGCCTCCCGATTTGTATGATTTGTTATACTTTTTATACTTGTATTGTATTCCACATAAAAACACAAGTCAAGCATTTTAACTTGATTTTTTATCGAGTTAGTTATAAACTATACGAAGATAATATTTTGCCTATCGGCAAAATATTGAAAACCCTTGCGGATTTTCGCAAAAACTTTTGTTTTTGCTCTTCGTGTTTGAAACACCGCGTTCGCAAACCCTTGCGAGCAAGTTTGCTTACTTGAATTTATATTCAAAACTATTAAGAGAGAAAAAATATGAAAGTATTAAAAAAACAAACGAACAGCAAATATTGTATTATTTGCGGATTAGACAATCAACTCGGCGTAAAAGCGCCCTTCTACAACCTCGAAGACGGAAGCGTTGCAACCGTTTTTCAATTTAAGCCCGAACACCAAAGTTACCCCGGACGTACGCACGGAGGAATGATATCTTCTATGCTCGACGAACTTATGGGCAGAGCGCTTTGGGTAACCGAACCCGACACTTACGGCGTTACCACCACTATGAACGTTACGTTCAGAAAGCCCGTTCCGTACGACGCCACGATAAAAGGAAGGGCGATTATCGTTCACAACTCTAAACTCGGATTTTCGGCAAAAGGCGAACTTTATGACGAAAATAACAATCTTCTTGCCCAAGGCAACGCAAAATACTTAAAACTTCCGACGGAAAAAATTAACGGAAACGTATCGGTAGAAAACGAAATGTGCTACGACGTACCCGACTCCGTTACGGAATTAAATTTCCCCGAAATGAAATAATCGTTCACCGAAAATCTTCCTTATGCATACAATAAAACGAGAAGACGAAAAACAAGTTTTCCGAATATTTTATTCTACGATTAAAATATTGCTTCTCACTTTTATTGCAGTATCACCAAGGAGGAATTTTTATGTGCAATTTATTCGGCTGTAACGGTAATTGCCGTTGTAACTGCCGCCCGAACACGGTAGTGCTACGCGGTCCGCAAGGTCCGGTCGGTCCGTCGGGCGCAAGAGGGCCTATAGGTCCGCAAGGACCTGTGGGTGCTACGGGCGCGACGGGAACGTCGGGAACGAACGATATACTTTATGCAACGAGCGGTACGGCGTCCGTCGGCACGGGAGCGATAATACCGTTAACTCTTAACGCATCGACCTCGGGCGCGACGGCAAGCGTTACTAACGGTAGCGTAAACCTACCCTCGGCGGGAACTTACCTCGTTTCGTATTTTGCAAACGGGTCAACCACCGACGGAACGCAGTCCGTAAGTTTATATTTAAACGGCGCGGCGATTAACGGCGAAACAGTATCCGCGACAACCTCGCAAGGAGGAAAATCCGCGCTTTCGAAAACCGTACTATTAACTATTACGGGCGCAGGCACGCTCTCTTTATACAACTCTTCCGCAGAAACACTTACGTTGGATTCCGCATCGATTACAGTCTTAAAAACATCATAAAAAAATCCCGCTTCTCGCGGGATTTTTTTGCATTGGGAAAACACTCTTCGATTTTATTAAACTATCATATTTTTCAATCTGTATAACGAAAGTCTTCTTCTCATATACGGATGATATTTTAAACCCTCGGCGCAAAGTTCGTCGGAAACCGCAATTTCTTTTACCGTGGTAACGCACCTTGCTTTTTTCATCGCGGCGTAGATTTGTTCAACGTCGGGAACACTCGCTATAACTTCACGAATTTTTTGCCAGTTTTTTTCAATATCTTCCGGCGAAACCGAATCCGTTATCGTATCGGGCGTGTTGAGTTTTTTAACCTCGTCGGCAAGCGCGCCGTAATCGGCGTATATATCTTGCCAATCCACCGTCTCTTTTTTTGCTCTGACGGAAACTTTTTCGTACAATTTTTTATATTCTTGCATTATAAGTAACGTAGCGACGCCGACCTTTTTACCGTGAAAATCGGAAATTTTTCCGTCAAGCAATTTTTTACATTCCCAATAATGCGACAGTATGTGTTCCGTTCCGCTTGCAGGACGCGACGTTTTTGTAAAACTCATACCTATGCCCGTCAATAGCAGCGCGTCGAAAACCGCCTCTACGGTTTTCTCGTCGTTCGAAGTTATTTTATCGGCAAGCGTCATAATTTTATCGGTGGCTTTTTTTGTAAGATTAGCGACTTTTTCACAGTAATATTCCCCCGAAACTATATGAGAAACCTGCCAATCTATAAGCCCCACGTATTTACCCATCATATCTCCGAATCCCGCCGATTTAAGTTCCGCGGGCGCAGCCGCCAAAATAGAAGTGTCCGCAATAATTACTTCGGGCGATTTTGCAGGGTAAGTGATTTTAAAATTACCGTCCGTTAAAGGCGAACTGTAAGAAGCAAATCCGTCCATCGAAGGAGCGGTAGCAAACAAACACAGCGGTTTGTTTTTATCGGCGGCAGCCTTTCTGCAAATATCGTTAAGCGAGCCCGTGCCGACGGATATCACTCCGTCAACGTCGTCCGACAATTTTTTTATAACCTGCGTTTGCGCGACGGTCGCTTCACGAAGGTTATCGTAAATTTTATACGTTATTTTAAAATCTTTCAGAGCGTTTTCAATCCCCGCCGATACTTTAAGCGTATTTTTATCCGCAACTAAAAGCAAATTTTTTCCGAACCCGTTGCGTTTGAGGATTTTCCCCGTATCTTTTACGATGCCGCTGCCGACGGCGATATCTTTTATGGAAAGTTCGTGTTTGACTCCGCAACTGCAATTCTCAAATTCTTTTTTTAAACTTATTAAATCAATCATTACGTTTCCTCCGTTACGCTTGCGCGGTTACCTCGACGTTTCCTAAAAAATCGACTTTTACCGACACCGTGCCGCAATAATCGGTTCGCCAAATTTTTATTTGCTCGTTTACGTCTAAAAGTCTTTGCAAAGTGGTCGTAGAAGGGTGACCGTAATTGTTCGCTCCTCCGACGGAAATAACCGCGTTTGCAGGTTTTAACAATTCCAAAAATTCTTTACTCGACGAATTCGCGCTACCGTGATGCGCGACTTTCAAAAAATCTATTCGTTCCAAATCGATTTCTTCCAAATAGTAATGTTTATAAAAGCCCGTAGCGTAATACTCCGTTATCGTCTTTTCCGCGGTGACATCCGCGTCGCCCGTAAATAAAAATCTTACGTTTTTATAGCGAAGATAAACTACCGCGGACAGGGCGTTGGTCTGCTCTTCGGTAGGAAATTCCACGACGTTTATTTCGTCGTAAATATTACCGTCGCCGACCATCGTCGGATATATAATCGCCAAAAAGTAATCGTCGCCCGTCAAATAATCTGTCGCGTCCGATATCTCTATTAAAGTGTTCTGCTTTTCCAACGTGCTTACCGCTTTATCGAAAGAGTAAAACAGGCTTCTGTTTTCTATTTTAGGAATATACGCCTTTTTAACGACGAGTTTTTCCGCTATTCTGTATGCGTTTCCCACGTGGTCGACGTCGGGATGCGTCAAAACCATATAATCGAGAACTCCGCCGCTAACGTCCGTTACCGCCGAAATTATAAAATTAGCCGTATCTTCGTTATCCGAGCCGCAATCGATAAGCATAGACTTCCCGTCGTCGAAATTTATAAAAATACAATCGCCTTGTCCCACGTTCAAATAATGCACGGAAAATTTTCCGTTTTCCGCAGGCAAAAGGAATTCTTCTTTAACGCACCCCGAAAACGGTACGAAAAGCAGTAACAACGCAACTATTATAAATACAGCAAACTTTCTCTTTCGAATCATAACTACGTAAAGTTATTTCTTGTTTTTTATTTTTAATCTTTCTATATCTCTTTTTATGTCTTCCATTTTTTCCGTTGCGCATTCGTATCCGAGTTCGAACATTTTAGCCCCTTGCGTAAACGACACCGACGTAAACCCTTCTAAATCGGGTTTAAGCATAACGTCGCTGTAATCGTACCCCTTTTTCCAAGGCTCTTTAATTTTACTTTCGTAAGTAGGAAAAATTCTCGTCAAAAGACTAGGTTTAGAATCGTGAGTGGACAAGTCGATACCGACTATATAATCCGCGCCCATTTCTTTTACCAAATCGGCGGGAACGGAATTTGTAAACGCACCGTCGATATACCTTTTCCCGTCAATTACGACGGGCTTAAAAAAGGGCGGATAACTCGAAGACGCGCATAACGCTTTCGCAACGCTACCCGTTTCGAAGACGTGTTCTTCGCCGCTTTCAAGTTCGGTAGCGACTGCCTTAAACGGTTTTTTCAAATCTTCTATATTCAACGAACCGATTGTTTTGTCAATAACTTCTTTTAAGCCGGAAGTATCCATTTTTATCATAAAAAAGTTTTTTATTTCGCCTATATTGACTCTATTTAAAAGTTCGGTGATATCGGTAGACGAATACCCCTGCGCATACGCCGCGCCGACTATACTGCCTATGCTCGTACCCGCGATAATATCGAATTCTATTCCGTTTTCTTCAAACGCTTTAAGCACGCCGAGTTCGGCGAATCCTTTCGCGCCGCCCGAACCCAACGCCAAACCGAGTTTAGGTTTTATTTTTTTATTCCTTCTGAACAACCAACTGAAAAAGCCCATTTTCTTACTCCGATTTTTACTTTACGGATGCTCCGTTATCGTCTATATTTGAATTTTTATTATTGCTTTCAGGTTTTTGTTTTGCAACCTTAATTATTGCGAAGACCAACAAAACGAGTGCAAGTCCGAATAAAGCGTATAAAACGTAATCGAGATTTACACCTATTGCCGAGCACAAAAGCGCCAAAACGGTAATTATCGCCCCTGCTATAAAATTCCCTAACATTGCGGGCCAAATAACGTTTCTAAACTTTAAGTTAAGAAAAACCGCTATCGCCGTACCCGTCCAAACCCCCGTCATAGGAAGCGGAATCGCAATAAAAACAAAGACGCCTATCTGCTTAATCAAAACCTCGCTATACTTACCAGCGGAACGCTTGTTTTTTTGCTTTTCCATAGTTTCGTCGGCTTTCGTTTGAAAAAAACTTTCAACCTTATCGGCAAAAGTTTTGAACCATTTTATTTTACGAAGCAAATTCAATATCGGTTTCAATAACCAATAAACGGGTATAAACGCTAACGTAGACCCTGCGTAAGCAAGTAAAAACGCAAGAACGAAATTTATACCCGCACTCTGCGCAAAAACTATTCCGCCCTTCAGTTCGATTAACGGAACAAAAGACATTACCGCAGTGGCAAGATAATCGTTTCCCACGAGAGTTTGTATAAATTCAGTCATTTTTACCTTAAAATCCTTGAAATTATCTTTTTAATAAGTATAATATAATTA
>CAYSYT010000006.1:0-46426 GCA_964435195.1 uncultured Christensenella sp.
TTTCTATATTATTTAATTTATTTTTTTCTAATGTTGTATAATCATTCGTTGTTAAGGTTTTACCAAATTCCCTTTTAACAAATGTATCGTCTGCATAAGTACGCAGTTGCTCGACTGTTTGTGAATCCACAAAGTCACTATCATTTAAAATTTTTTCGACTTCCTCTGATGCAATCGTTCTAGCAGATTTTTCAGGATCACGAGCAACTAAAGTATCAAGTGAAGATTCAAGTGAACCATAGTCTCTGATCAAACGATCAGCATTCAGTTTTAAGTCTACAATATCTATACCTTGTAAATATTGCTGAAAGTAAAACTCGGATGGTTTTTTACGACTCTTTATAGGAAGCTGAGTAGAGAACAAAGTCTGTAGTCTTGATTCCATAGAATTGTCAACTGAAACAGTTTTGTGAGATACAACGTACACTAAAATTGATTTGTCGTCCATAAGTAAGTCGTTTGGGATTACGACCGATACGATATCTTTTGTTGTATCAAGTGTTACGAAATCACCAAATACCCTGTATGCTGTTTCACTATCACGAGTCGCAAACTGTACTTCTGGTTTTTCCGTCATTTCTGTACCATGGATACATAAAGTAATGTTTTGATCCCATTGGTGTAATTGATTGATACTTTTTCCATATTCGTCTTTGTAAGAAATAACCAAGTTGTCACCTCTTTTCAAAACAAAGAAACGCCTGATTACTCAGACGCTTCTTCTTTTACTTCTGGAGCTGATTCAGCTAAACCGCATTTCGCTAATACAGCACTCATAAGGGCTTCACCTGCAGCAAGAGCAGTTTCCATATCTGTTTTTCTATTCTCTGGAACTTCCATACCGTAAGTCACAGATGCAATATCTTCTTTAGAATGCAAGTCTTCTTTAATATGCATAAAGAGAGCATTGCAATAAGTTGTATGGTACAGCAAATTACTCTGCAACTGGATATAGATATTGATAGCATCCTGCCATGTATAAATTTCACACATATTGCCTGAACCATGGAACGGTACATCCATCTGTACCATGCAAGCTGAGTCAAACAAAGTCTTTACATTGAACTGGTCATCATATGTGTAAGTAAAGTGTTTCTTACCCTTTGACGTTTCAATATCAAGTCCCTTGAAAATTTCGTTGCTACACTCATCAGATAACTGAGTAATTTTATAAGCACGATATTCTTCAAGTCCCATTGAGTCAACGTCAACTACACTATTAACTTTCTCATCCAGTTCACGAACTTTTTCCTCAATGCTTGTTTTCTTGAATACAATACTGATTGTAGTAACACCATTACCATCATCATCACAGTACAAGTCTTTCTGTACACTGATTCTATTATAATCTTTAAAATCAGTTACGCGTTCACGTAAAGCACCGTTTGCATATAAAATATCAATATATTCAATAGTACTCAAGTCTTCGATTACTGTATTATAATCTGATGTATTCAAAATAACTTCAAAGGAATCACCTAGTAAAGATATAGCATAGCACTCATATTCTTTTGTGCCATTGATTTTAATTTTTTCAAAGATCATTATGCTTCCTCCTTAATTTCTTCATTTTCAGGTTCTTCATCATCTACAGAAAAATATTTGTCTACATCCTCTGCATTGCACATCATAATCAGTGCATCACGTTCAACAGAAGACAAACCCTCAATAGTATAAACATCTTCAATACTTAAAGTGCGGATTGCGACTTCATTTTCCTGTGTAGCTAGTTCTTGCATCTCTGCGACAAATTCATTGAGATATTCATCTTTGACTTGGTCGCCTTCAGTTTTACCAGAATCTACATATCGTTTTCCAATTTCACTACGAGCTTCATTATACAATTCAAAAACACTATTCATTGCTTTGATGTTGACTCTGATTGCCCAGTCCACTTTTGCTGGTAGTTTTACATTCACATTTCCCCGAAAAGAATTCTGTGCATTTAAAATTTTTAAGCAACCTTCAATTTCTGCATTTGTCATAGTCTGTTTCATAAAAATCTCCTTTTAATCATTATTTCGATATTAAAAAAATCAAGCAGTAGTAAGCCGCTTGATCTGTTCTTTTAATTGTTCAATTTCTTGATGGTCATTTTGAATTAACCTCAAAAGGCAAGGAATCATTATTTTAGTATTCCATACTTCGACACGACCATCTTCTAAATGGTCTACCATAACAGGATTAATTTCTTCAACATCTTCAGCAATAAATCCTGGAATATCCTTCAAATACCTTTCACTAGAAGCAGACAGGTAATCTTCATTATATTTATAGGTAATTACAGGTAGATTATATAATGCTTCAACATCACCCATATCCAAGGGTTTTATGTCGTGTTTGTATCTCCGAGAAGAAGAGGATTTTACTCTACCAAATGTACCGTAACTTGTAATATAAACATTTGGATCTCTACTGTATGTTCTTTCATAAGTGCTTTGACTTCTAAGATAAGCTGGCATAGTTTCATTATTATCTGAGCCTAATTCGAGTACAGGTTGGTATATAATACCATCTTCATCTGGCGAGTTATACATTACCCTAAATATGTACGAAGAAGAATCTGCAATAATATTATATTGACTAACTGAAAAACTCGATGAAAACCCAGTATTAAGACCTAAAGACTCCACTAAAAAACTGTTACCTGCATTTACCCACATGTCTCCACCGTAGCCGTCTGCATATGTAAATTCAATATAAGGAAACCGATAATTAAAATTATTTCCAGATTCCTTACAAATTCCCATTGCAAGACTAGGCACTCCAATACTTGTCCATTTTGGTGAACTCTTTACAAATACAACATTATTATCTGTTGTTTTACTATATAAACAATATTCATCTTTGGCGGTAATTGAAGTTGCAGAAATGTCTCCGATAATTGATGCGTTCTTTGCAACCATCTTACCTGTACCACTTACGCTAAATGTATCTGTTATACTTAAACCATATGTACCAAAATAGATGCTATTTTTACCGTTCCATACGTTTTCATTTTTATATATAGCAGAATCATCAAATGTCCAACAAGCAATAGATCCACTATGAGTAGCGGTTAATTTAGTAGCAGTAATATCACCAGTAATTGTTGCATCCGTGGCATGTAATTTTCCATCATGCATAACAGTGAACAGTGCATTAGAACCATTCTCTTTTGCTTTTATTCCGTACGCTTCATTTGTTTCACCTGCCCAAAATGCGTAACGATCAGTACTAGAACTTAACCCTGTACCACCAGAATATAGATAGTCCTCCTCAATCGTCCATTGAGCAATATCTCCACCGATTGTATGGATATAACCAGAAATACTAAGGTCACCATTTTCATCAAGTGACAGTAGAGTATCTTCCCCTTTACTAATTGTTAAAATAGAAGCAGAAGTAGGGTCAATCATAACTTTATTGGTAGTGTTATAGACTGACAAACCATTCTCATCAAACCGTAAGCTATTTGTCCCGTTTTGTAAAGATAAGGTTTCACCAATGATAATCTTACCAACTAAAGTTTCACCATTGATTCCATATCCAGTTTTGATTTCTCCATTAGGATCATTTGGGTCAATATAATAAAACTTACCGATTGCTGTTTTGACCGTTCTCCAGTTATCTGTTGTTAATGCCAGAGTTGTATTGATTAGTTTCATTTGTTCTGGTAGGTATGTTTCTGTTATGTCATCATACTCACGACACAACAATCCGTTTTTATCCCAAGATACAGTACAATTTTTAGTATCGTTTAAAATATTGGTATTGGTCAAGTCCAAACCTCCAGATAGGATAGAGTCTATATCATCTGTAGTAGACTTTGTTTTTTCTACTTGATTCTGCACGTAGCTGAATGAAGTAGATATAGTATGCATATTACTAATGACGCTTGCTACATCTGACATGGCATTATTTACTCGCTCAACGTCAGAAAAGTCAACGGTCATATTTTCATAATCATCATAGTTTAAATCCCATGATAATAAACGTAATTTATATACTTTGTCCTCTATACCAATTCTCAACCAGTTACCAACTTTAAACCCTTTTCTCAGTGGGGCAAAGCTATCATTGGTAAAGATATTTTTTAAAGTGACACTGATTGTATGCTGAAGGGTAGAAGCCTTCTGAATTTCTTCTTTTGCTTTTTCAAAAAACTTTTTCGCATCTTCAAAACGTTCTGCATCAGTTCTTCCATCTGAGATATAGTTAGGATTTGAATAGGTGTCTTCTCTACGAAACGAATTCAATTCAGACCAAAGCAACTCACCAAGACATGTTTCTAAGTCAAGTTCTTGTGCAATTTCTTCACGAATTTTTGAAATTTTTTTAGTCAAATCATCGACTATAGCAATCTCTGACTCACGAACCGCAATTTCTGCTTCAATGGCAGGAAGTTTTTCTTCATAATATGGTAAGTACAAATTGTAATATACTGTACCCTCTGGGTCTGTAACTGGAAAGTTGTCTTTATTATTTACACCTTGCTCAATCAAAACAGATAAAACACCATTCGCAGCTTCTCTAAAAGAATTTAGAGATGTCAAACCATACTTTGTAAGTTCTTTTTTAAAAGTTTCCAAGTCAGAAGAAAAGAGTCCAACAATGCTGTAATCAACATCTTCTCCCTTACTTAGTTGTTTATCTATTTTCTGTTGCATGAAGATTTCCTGATCCGTATTAACTACGACCAGTTTCTCATTATCTACACTGGAAGTAATTGTATCATCTTCATTAGAACTGTTGGTAATCGTAAACAGAACCTTCCATTCACTTTCATATTTCACTCCATCATCATTTATTTTCGTTGAAACATGAGTAATGTTTTGTATAGATGTTTCATACCTCGAATCCACAATTACCTTTGCTATGGATAAAATAGCACCTTTAACCGTTTCAGTAGATTCAAGTCCAGCTTTACTAGACACAGCAACCGTACCAAGTTCTTCGATGAGCGTTTCAAGCTGAAGAGCAGCAGTTGTTTCATTCAGTTTATTTTCTACAAATGGCATTAGCTGATGGGTTAAATATGAATTAAATGTCAGTGTATCAAACAAAATATTGGTCAGTTTACTATTACCGATGATAGGCATTGTAATAGTAGACAAGTCATGCTCTGTATAAATATTTTTTCCTGTTTCTTCGTTGATTTCACTGTACTTAGTAACCAAAGCATTGTAAGCATCTGCGTAAAACGTTACGGCATTATGAGATTCGTAGTAATCATATTTATTTTGATATGTATCCAATGCTTCACAAAGTTCTGGTGACATATCTTTTTTCATATCCTCTGAAAAATGCCAAAGATAGTCTGTACCTGTTGGATTACATCCAGCAACATATGCAGACATAATCTCATCACCTGCTTCCAATTTGAAACAGTTTTTCAGAGAATCAACATTAGTAGAATAGTTAGCTTCACCAAGAGCATTTTCTACTGACAGAAATATGTTTGTATTTTCACCGTATCCAGATACAATTTCGCCATTACCACATTTGTCGCATTTGTCCATTGAGTCAGCTCTATGGTTACACGATGGACACCAATCTTGTAGGTCATATGCAGATATTGTACGAATCAAGCGACCTGTATCATCTAAATATGCATCAAAGATAAATATACACTTGACCTCTTCAGCAATCTGTAGCAGAGCATCGTAGATTGATATATTGTCAAATGTAAACTCATAGATATTTTGGATACTTGCTAATGATTCATCTACGTGAATAATTTTAAAATTAACCGCTTTTTCCGTGACACGATTTAGCAAAGATGCTTTTGGTTCATCAACACGATAGAAGAGTGTGGGAAGTTCTTCATCATAATCATCTCTCAACATATCATCTTCGGTATTAATTTCAACATTATATAAGTTAAGTTGTCCTAGATCAGATTCTGGCAAAGATGTCGCATGAACAGTTTTTTCTGTTGTATCTCCCTCTGATAGCTCCACAGTGATAGTAAACCATTTGTTCCATTCAGGAATCCAGATAAGGCGGTAGTCAATTAAATAATCCCAAGTAGAACAAACATTTTTATATACCGTAAATGAAAATTCTGTAGGATTTCCAAATGAATCTGTAGTATTCAATGTCAAAGGAACATCTATGACACCGATTGTTTTAGCGTTTCTATACTTTAGCACCAGTGTAGGAGTTTCTATGTTACCAGCAATATCAATATTAATACGCACATCTGACATTATAAACCAACTCCCTTCACTGCTTGATAATATTCAAAAGTAATCTCACATGGATGAGAAACTTCGATTGTATTTATTCTATTATTATATAAATTGGCGATTCTGAAAAATTGATAATTGAAATCATCTTGAATAGTATGATCTTCCATATTTGTAGAAATGGATAAAACATCTGTGAATGTAATGATTTCATTTGTTTTACAGTTGGCGATTTTTGTACTTCGATTTTCGAGATGGTTGGTAATAACTAATGGTGCGTCAGAAGTGGTAGGAGCAAGACATTTTATTTCCAGTGTATGTGGATAGATATATCCAATATCATCAGACAAGTCTTCAAAGTCGTACGTATATCCATTGGTATCATTGGCTACAAAGTGACAAGCACATCGTCTAATGGCATAGGGTCTATTACTGATGAAGTGTAATTCGAAGCCAACGATTCGTTCATTGAATTTAATAGCATTTACATTAAATGTTCCTTCAAACCACACATTGTCAAATAACTCATCATCACCAATTAGGTGTAGTAGATGGTTCTCTTTACGGTTGAGCCAACGAGTGAGAGAACGACATTCCTCTTCAGTAAAATATGGATTGTTTAATGTACAATCTTTTTTCGCTGTTTGTAAGGTAAACTCAATCACTGAATCATACGATGTATCAGTGATATATTGAATACTTCCATGTCTGGCTGTTACAGGATTAAAGTTAATCTCTGCACCTATATTAATTGTTTCGAAGTCATTGCCACCATCAAAATTACACAGCATTAAACCATAGTCTCTGGCAAATTCATCTGCGAATTCAAAATCATAGATCATTTTTCATATCACCACCTTGCTTTCTTTTATTTTAGGTCATCCTCAATAGGATATAGTTTTCGTAATAATCTTAATTCCTGTATCAACACTTCATATTCGTGTTGCTTTTCCTTTAATTCTTGAATTTGTGTTTTAAATTTCTGAATACATTCTTCAGCTAATTCGGCTTGTGCTTTATAATATTCAACCTCGTGTTGTAGAATTTCAATTTTTTTGGATGCAGTCATTCTTTTAAACATAAAAATCTCCTAAATCTTTTGATAATAAGAAGAGTAGTACCGCAAAATACGGCACTACTCATCAACTTACCATTTTACTTTTAGTTTATCCAATTTGCTACCACCATTCATACGTCCTACAGTCATATACTGTATTCCACGTTCAAATTTCTGATCATTCATCATCTTATTCATGAACTCTTCGTAATTTGTTACGTTTGGCAGGGTAAATGTAATCTCATTTGTGATCTGATATGTTCCACCTGATTTATTATTCACAACTTGAGAATTCAGAACCTGTTTTTCTAACGCAGACATGATAGATGCTTGCTTTGTTTGATTGATGACACCGACAGTATCCAATAATTTCTGCAGAGCATCATAATCATTTGCAAGAGACAACAGTTTCTCTGTATTTGGGTTATTAATAACACCAGAACCTTGTTTTAGTGGAGTGACCATAGAACCATCAGGAAGAGTGATGATCTCTTGACCTTTTTCATTAATTCTTGCCCATTCATCTTCATCTACAAAGTCTGTACCTGTCCAGTAGCCAGATAACTGTTTCTTTTTAACCCAACCCAGATCACCTTTTCCAAGTTTTTTACCTGTACTGATGTGATATGGTCTACTTCCTTTGCTGTTAATGGCAGTTACATAAACTTGCTTTCCTAGTTTATTATTTCCGCTCGCACCACCTCCAGCAGAAGTAGCAGTATATTTACCACTTGTGAACTTAACCTTTTCACCTACCTTGATTTTACCGTCACCCGTAGAAGATGTTGACGTCTTCTCATCCTTTACAGTGTTAGTATTATTTGTAGGTGCAGTAGTCGGATTTGTGGTTGTAGTAGTGGTCGGTTTTTTCTCTTCTTCCTTTTGCTTACCATCTTCGTTGGCTTTTTTTACATCTGTGTTTGCTTGCTTATCAGAGATAGAGATAAGTTTTTCAATACCAGATTTAATGCCATCTATGGTAATCTGTACATTTGTCATGGTAGAAGAGAAGTTTTCAGAATAGGTTGTAATAACACCTTTTCCGTTTTCACCCCAGATACTAGCCATTTCTGTAGTAAGTTTTGTACCTACTGCAGCAGTTTCATCTTCTAGGGTTTTTCTGATACTTTCAGCATTACTATTGATAGTATCAACGGTTTCTCTGATAAGTTCATCTATGTTATCTAAACGAGCATTGAGCAAATCCTCATATTCTTCTCGCATATCATCAAGCAATTTTTCTTGATCGTCAATGTACTTATCATATTGCGTCTTCTCTAGTTCTTTCTGGGCTTCTTTGGCTTCGTTCTCAAGTCTTTGTTTCTTGATTCGATTTTCCTCAGAATCATCGTTACCCAGAATAGCAAGTTGCTTTTGAATATCCGCTAATTCTTTTGTCTGTTCAGCAACATCATTTTGATAATCATTCAAATCAGACTGTGCCTGAAGAGTTTCTTTATATTTGTCAATCAACTCATCAAGAGCTTCTAACTGTTTATCAATGCCCTCAGAAATTAAGTCTTTCATGGCTTCTTTCTGATCTTGAGCAGATAAAATACAGTCTCGCTGTGCGTCTTCTAGTTCACGATATCTGTCAAGTAATTTGGTGTTACCCTCATTACCTTTTTCAGACATCTGCTTCTGAATGGCTTCCATTTCCTCACGGTATTTATCTGCTTGTGCCATGTAAGTGTTGTACTCAACACCATATAATCCAAGCGTAGCCATTCCTTGACCGGTAATAGCACCAGAATCATCAAATAATTTTTCCTCACTCATTAACTTCACAAGGAATTCTGATTCTGAATTGATGCGACTGATTGTTTCCAGAAGTTTATCAAAACGTTCCCACTTAATTGTCTGAATAGTATCTGCAAAAGTTAGAATGTCTGATTCTGCATCTTGAATGGACTTTGAGACATCATTAATGATGGACTGCATGTTGTACCATTCAACAGATTCTTTCTTTATAACTCCATTTTTAACAGATTCTTGGAAAGAAGCTTGTAGAGCAGCACGTTCTGCTTCTAATTGTTTCTTTCTTTCATCAGCATTAGTAGTTAAAGCCTCATAGTATTTGGTACTCTCCATAAGACCACGAGTTTCTGCTTGGTCAATGTAACCATTGAGTAAATCAGCAGCGTGTTCTATGTGAGAGATGATTGCATCATATTCATTTGTGATATTATCCAGCTTCGTCTGAGCCAACTCAATATTCTGTTGGTTCAAGTCTTCAATCGCTTGTTTACAAGCCACTGCTTTATCATACCAAGTAGAATATTGGTCAATAAAAGTTTTTACTTTTTCACCATACTGGCTAATATCAATAGTACCATTCTGAATCTTCTTAACTAGATCCTGTGCATACTTGGTTTGTGATGCTTTGGTTTTACGTGAATTGGATTTAAAGAGTTTAGAAGCAATGGCTTCTTGAGTAACTTGATTAGCTTGAGCCAGATATTCATCATATCCAGCTTTGTTATCAGCAACCAAACTCTTTAATGTATTTTGAGCAGAACCTACTAGAGTATTCTTATTTTTGTAACCGACTGCATTTTCAGATTTAGCAAGTGTTAAGTCAATTGCTTCTTGTCGTCTCTGTAAGCGTACTTCTACCCAATCTTTTAATTTATCAACCCATTTCTGGAATGATTTTAAATTCTTGGTTTGAGTAGCAGTTGCTTTATTCGTACTCTTGGTATTGCTCGTAGTAGCAGCAGTATTAGAATTCAGAGCATTATTAGATGATGAAGATGCGGAAGAAGATGAGTTGCTAAGACCTCCACTGAAACCACCATAGTTATTTGCTCTAGCATTACCCGAAGCAAGTGCCTTTCCACGACTATTGACACACCCTTTAGATAGGATTTCTCTAGTCTGCATATGGTTAAATACGATGTCACCTTTTTTCAGGTGAACCATTTCAGCACCATTGTCACCTACAGTAAAGAATCTGTTGCCTCTGACAACTAATTCTTGACCAAGTTCTCCAGTGAGGGCAGTGGTATCTGCTTTTTCTCCCCATGTACCATTAGCATATGCCGTTCCTAAATATCCATCATTAAATCGAGAAGATGAGATAATCGGTGTTCCATGTGAATGTGCGTTACCATTAACATCTACAGCACCTTCTTTTTTAGTAACAACCCTCATATATGTTGTTGCTGTTTTTCCATTAAGATTACTTAATTCAGTAGATACTGTATTAATTGCAGAAGATGCGTTGTTAGAAACATTAATGCTTACATTGGCATTAGGAATAGAATTCATTCCAGTTTTAACGGTTTGAATTTTTGTGTTTGCAGTTGAATCATTAACAACAATGTCTGTACCACCTTCTGGTGCTTGACTTGGTATAGTACTTAAATTCTGCTTGTAAGCCTCTAACTTTTGATTAGCTTCTGTATCATCCAAGACTGCAGTGGTAGCAATTTCTACAGGATTACTTTCAGTTGCAGACTGTACTTGTTGTAGTGGTTCTTCTGGATTTTCTGCTTTAACTTTAACTGAAACTTCCGTACTAATATTTTCTTGAGGTGTAGAAACTTGTTGAGTGGTAGTAGTGGTCGTTGTTGGTGTAGCAGTTGGAGTAGCGGTTTCTGTTTTAATAGGAATAACCACTGGATTATTTTCAACGGTATCTTGTGCTAATTCTGCAGCTTCTTGGGTTTCAGATGCAATATTCTCTTTATCATATGCCAGCTTGATAGCGCCATATTCTCCAGAAAAATGCATCAAACGTCCAACTGTTTCTGCTAAGTTTCCATTATTTTCATAATTTAAACTTTCATCTGCGCCTGCTACGATGCCTTGAACAAAGGTTTCGCCGATTTGACGTCCTTCTTGATCGAGAGATAATAGTTTTTTTGCTGAAAATCCACCATCTGTAATTGATTCAGATACTAAGGTTTCAATATAGTTGGTTACTGTCTCACGATTTAAAAAGTCTGCCTTACCATCAGTAACCATGATAGGAGTGAAAGCGACTTCTACACCATTTTTAAGTGTGTCTTCGCCAAAACGTTGCGACATTCCAAAAACAGTGTCCACTGCTCCAGTATCAGGAGTGTAGTCCCAACTTTCTAAAGCGTCTTTATATGTTTCTTTTAACTCATCCGACCATGTGATAATTGCACGTTTATCCATATCAACATTGCCAAATTTTGTTTGAACGAAACTATTTCCGCTTTGATCGAATGCGTTACCAAATTCAGTAAGACCCCATTCTTCAATCTTTTTTTGTTCTGCACTCAATTTATCATGCAATTCTTGGAACTTTGAACCATAGTCAATATATCCTAACTCACCAAGAATAGTAAGCAACATCTGACCTTGTTCTTGTCCAATCCCCAAGGAGGTGATTAACTGATCCAGTGCAACTTCTGCACTATTGATGGATTCACCATCACCAAAAGTAATTGCAGAGAACTGTTCATTTGTATACTGTCCAAGTTCATCTATGATACCTTTAACTTCAGAAGCCTCATTATTATATAGCTCTGTAATCTTACCTTGTAAACCTGCAACTGCAGCATCTTGAAACTCCGTAGATAATTCTAATGAGCTTATACCATACTGTCCCTCTAACTCTAGGTATTTTTCAAGGTTAAGTGCTAATGTACCGTCATCATTAATTGTGATTAAATCAGCAAGTTCAATCTGAAGGTCTGTATCACTGATAATCTGGTCACGAAGAGAGTTTAGGTATCCTTGAGCTGTACCAGAATCTAATTCTTGTGAAGTATTAGCCATGCTAAGTACTGACTGAATCTTAGATGTACGTTCAGCAGCATACTCATCTGCGCTTCTGGCTGCCAGTTGTGCAAGTAAATCTTGACTTTCAAGAATGGATTGCTTTATCTGATTTACTTTTGCCTCTTGTGCTGACAGAGCGGAGTCAGTAACAGATAAGTCACCTTCTAGTTTAGCTTGTTCCAAACTCTTTAATTCTGATTCAGCTTCGTGTAAATCATAATAAAGGTCGCCAATATGATCTTGACCTTCTTCAACAGATGCGAAGAAGTCATTAGTAAAGCCATAATCTTGAAGTCTTCCCATAACAGCAAGAAATGATTCAAAACTGATACCAAGTTCATCAGCAGAACTTTTTACATTATCTATGTTATAAGACCATTCGCCAGTTTGATCATTATATGTTGCAAGAGCTTCACCAGCATCATTTGTCTTTTCACTTAAATCATTAAGGAAGTTCTTTACACCAGATACATCTTCCGTGAAATAGCGTGTTATCTTTCCATAATTTTCTTGCCAATTAGTCGCATCATCCATACCAATAGGAGAGAACATTTTTGCAACAGACTTAAAATCATCTGTTCCGATAAGTCCATTTTCCCATGCTTCTTGAGCTTCTTCGGCAGCAGAAATCATTTCAAGATAATTGTCACCTGCATTGCGAGTCTGTTTTGCCTTATTGTAAGCAAGTAATCCTTCATTTTGCTCATATCGTAAAGCATCAGCAGCATTATTCCACTCTAGTTGGTTTAAGTAAGCAGAATTTATAGCAGATACATTTTCATTGATTTGACTTTCAATATTTCTATACGCTTCACTCGTTACTTCAAGACCGGCTTGTTCTTTACGAAGTTCAGCATTTTGTTCTTGTAAGTTTTTAACCTGTTGTCTGCTATTTTTTACAAGACCTTCGTAATCACTAAATAATGATTTTGCACCTACGGACTCCTTGAAGGATAAAGAATCTTGCATATTTTGAGCAGAGGTCTGTAAATCAGTTAGTGCATTTTGAAGTGAAGCTAAATTCTTTTCTGAAAGACTGAGTTTGATTTCAGGAATGAGATTTTCAACATTTTCTTTCCATTGAGCATATGTCCAAGTAGCTGATTCAGGATCCAGAGAAAGTTTTGCAATGGCCTCTCTGCCTTCCGCTGTACCGCTGAAATCACCCCATATGTCACTAAATATATTACGTATCTTACCTTGTTCTGCTGGGACATCTAAAGAATCCAATACATTAGATAACACGTTATTGTATTTTAGCTCAGCATCTGATAACTCTGCACCAGAAATTATGCTATCTAAAACTTCTTGTGCTTTTTTAGCTTCCTCACCAGTGAACCCAACCATCATGTTATGCCACTGGTTTACAAATTCTTTTAGTTTATCAAATTTTAAGTTACCGATTGCTTCCTGTAAGTGATCAGCTTGACCAGCCAATTCAGGAAACTCTTGATATAAATCTGTGAGAGTAGAAGAGTCAAGTCTACCGTTTGATTTTAGTGATTCGAGGGCTGTATCCAGAGAAGAAAGTGACTTTTGGAACGAATCTACTTTTGCCGTTATATCTTCAGAAGTAAACTTTGTGGCAAAATCAGGAGACTCGGTTTCTGTGAATGATTGTTTATATCTCGTGATTGCCTGTTCAAGTTGTTCAAAAGTTCCAGAGAACTTATCATTTACAATTAAGTCATAAGCAATATTAAGGTCTCCGGAAGATAGGCTTTCTGGAAATTGACCGATTGAAGTTCTTGATTCGCCAGATGCGATAAGCATATCAGATATCGTGCGGATTTTCGTGTTTTTTTCTTCTTCGAGTTTATCAAAACCAAACTTAGTAAAGAAACTTCCCCAATCATCGCCGTATATGTCTCGAAGTTTTTCTTTAATTCCTTTGAAATTATCGGCATATGTTTTATCCGGGTCAATAGTTAGTGCTTCCCCAAGTGCTTCTTGTATTTCAGGAGTAAGGGTATTTAGTGGCGCTAAAAACTCAGAATATAAGAAGGCTTCCCAGTCGCCATCGTAGTCTTGAGTCAAGGTGTCGAGATCTATTTTATCAAGATTTCCTAAAATAGCATTTTGAAGATCAGTGTTTAAATTATTAAATGTGCCGGTCGTTTTGAGGTAATTTGAAATTGGCTCAATCATGGACTGCCATTGATCTTTTATATACAAGTCTTGAGCATTTTCTTCCTGCATAACCTTGTTCAAGTCTACTGTGAGCTGTTGTTTCTCTTTGCCCAAAACCTCGTCCAACAAGAAATCTAATTCATTATTTAAACTATTGACAGTATCCTCATCCAATTCTACCCCAATATCAATAATATACTCAGAATTCTTACTAAAGAGCGGATGTATTTCAGTAGTCGTGTAACCAATACCATATTTATCTAGTATTTCTTGAGTACGTTGAAGATTATCTTCACTTATGCCACCTATACCGTATTTGTCGTCTACCAAGGTGAGCGCATTATAGTGAGCTAAATCTTCACGCAAGCGATCTTGTTCAAGAGTATATCCATATTTTTTTCTCTCTGCCTGTGATATCTTGGTTGCGATACCCCTATATGTATCTCCAAGCTGTTCTCCTATTTCTACATGAGCACTTGCTTGCTGAGCAAGATATAAAGAATTAAGACGGTCTGTGGCAATGGCGGCATTATTACCAAGATTGAGAATAGCATTTCCTTGAGCATCATATCCGCTGATTAATTCAGGGAATTGATCTGCCAGACTATTGGACAATTCAAGATATTCTCTATACTCATCATTAGTCAGGCTAAGATTTTCATTTGTAAGATGATTAACACCTTTTCTATATTCTTCATATTTTTCACTTATAGAAGCGATTGCGTCTTCTGTGGATTTAATTTCATCAGTATTATCGGCAAATGATTTGCCCATATCTGTTAGATTAGATTGTCCTTCAGAAAACTCTTTATACGTATTGGCAATGTTAGACATTGCTTCTTCGCCTTTTTTGATTAAGTTATCATCATAGTGAACAATATAGTCTAGGCCTTTGAATATACCAGATATCAGTGCTGAGGCAGCAAAAGAGATTGCTGTATTAAGGCCGACACCGAGCAGATCTCGTCCTAGTGTTTTTAGTACACCTTTAAGACCAGCATTTTTAAAACTATTATTATATTTTTCGGCAGCCTTAGCGGCTTCGTTTGTGTTTTCTGCTAATTTTTTCGCAGTTAAATCTACACCAGATTTTTCAGCTTCTTCTAAAGAGCTTTTGAAAATTTGAGCATTGTGAGCATTCTGTGATAGAAGTTCATTAGTTTGTATAAATTCATCTATAGAGATGTTATTTTTAGATGCTTCTTTCCATTCTTCAAGTAAATCGGCTGCTTCAACAGTACCTAGTTTTTCTGCTGTTATAACTTGCTTACCTGTACCGTTCCAGAGTTTATTTATTATATCTTTAGGTGAGCTACCTTTAAAAGTATCAAGCCATAGATCACTGATCGGACTATCAGGATACTTCTTATTTTTACTAAAATCAAAGATACCTGCACCATTCAAGCTAATAACTGATAAAGCAGCAGCAGCAGCTGTTTTTACAAGTCCAAAGTTATCTGCAAGTTTTAATAATGTGGCACCGATATCAATTAAACCTTTGACGAAACCGGTATCAATACCGTTTGTCCAAAGATTTTGGAATTCAGCTTGTAGAAGAGTGATCTTACCTTGAATGGAATCAAGATATTTTTCATTTTCCTCCATAGCTGATCCGCTTGCGTTCTGTGCGTCCTCTAAAGCATTTTCTGCTTGAGCGAAGTTAGTTAAAAGCGCGGCAGCACCTTGAGCGCGGTTTTTACCTGCTATTAATTCAAGCAAAGCCGCTTGATCAATGTCGTTCATGTCTTTCCAGACTTTTGAAATTCCTTGCATGATACTGTAGGTGCTCTTAAACTCACTACCGTTATTGGTCATGATATCAAAGCCACCCTTGCCATCAACATTTGTTAATGCAAGTATCTGTTCACGTAACTTTGAAGTGGATTCAGCCATACCATCAGTTGACTCACCCATTTCAACTATTTCGGTAGAGGCTCCTCTGATACGCAACGAAAGCATCTTCAAGGTTGTACCAGTAGTTGCGGTATCCTGTAAGACTTCATTCATTGCTGCGGCCATAGCTACAGATTCCTCGAAAGAGTTGTTACCAGCAGCGAGAGCAGAAGAGGATCTCTTTAGTGCTTCACCAATACCACTAGAACTGATAGCGAAATTGTTACCTACTTCATTTAAAGTATCAACAATTTCCATAGACTGATCAGCAGTTTTACCATAAGCCTGCATAATACTTACAAGGTCTTCGGTCGCTGTAGCCATATCAATACCATCACCTACGTTGGTATATATAGCGGAAGAAGTAGCAAGAGTAGAGGCTTCGTTCAGGCTATAACCTAAACGAGCATATTCGGCTGTACTATTAATAATATCTTTAGTAGTACCGCCTACTGTTGTGGCTATATTTTGTGCTTTAGATATGAAGTTGTCATAGCTAGTAGCTGTTTCATCGGTTACTTTTCGCAATTCGGTCATCGCTGTATCAATTTCAATTACAGCACTCATACCTTCTTTTACGAATTGAATAGCTTTCTGAACTACGTCCATTACGCTGATGTAACGAGTAATTTCAGCAAATTTTCCTTTTAACGAATTGATGAATTGCTGACCCGTAGATACATAATCTTGTTCTGTCTGTTTAAGGGTACGCAACTGCTTGGTAGCAGTGTCATAATTTACAGACATCTTTTCAATCAAGCCATCTCTAGTAATCAAGTCATATGTAGCAGAAGTATCATTTTTTCCGAACTTCCAGTTGCTCATTGTTTTTCCGTGAGCTTCTGCATCTGCCTGAATCATTGACTTAATTTGGGATTTACGGTCGTCATCATCCACAAAATCTGTTAAGGTACCTAAATAAGTACCTTTGCGATTTGCTTTTAAATTGTTCGTGTTCTTGATTGATTTTTCAATGTCTTTGAATAAAGAAGAAATGTCATGTACGGAAGCAATGTCGTTATCACTGATTCCTAAAAAACTTTTTCTACGAAGGTTTTCTGTAGTTTCAATAAACTCATTGAGCTTGTTGTATGAGCTTGGATTAATGAAATCGTTAGAAGAGTAAGTCTTTTGTAACTCTTTTGCCTTTTCAAGTGTAGTATCAATAGATTTGTTGTACTTAGCTACAAAATCACTTTCTGCATTTCGTCTATATTGCAGCGTATTTTCATACTGTTGCTCTCGTTCAATTAAGTCATTTTTAAATTTTAACTCTTCTTCAGCGGAAGCAAATGGATTTGTTTCGCGAGAGTCCCAGCGATTTCGCATACTTTTAAGAGCAGCATTTTCTATTTCTTCTTCCTGTTTAATGTCCTTGCGAATTTGCTCTAAGTCAGAATAATCATTACGACCTAGCGAACCTTTTTTCTGATAGCTGTTTAGCAATCGTTCTCTTTTTTTGTATAGAGTTTTTAAACTGTTGTAATAGTCATCATTGTCTTGTTCTTTGGTTGTATCTTCATTCTTGGAATTTTCTTTTTGAGCTTTTTCTCTAGCTTTAGTTCTTGCGGCTTCTTCTTTGTATGCTGCGTCTTCAGCTAACTTAACACGAGTGTTCAAAGATGCTTGCCATGCGTCGCGCTGATCTTTGAGAGCTTTTTCATTTGAAGCAACCAAATCATCTTCTTGTTTCTGAAGGTTGGCATCTGACATTCCAAGCAATTCACGTTCAGCGATTAGTGCATTAGTTTCTTCACGAAGTCTACGAATGGTAAATTCATTTTCAGAAACTTTCCCTGTGTTTTTGATATTATAACGTTCGTTTTCTAACTCAAAATTCTCTTTTTCTAGTTTGTGAATTTCCTGTAGATTTTTTTTGACTTGATTATAATTATCTGTCGTGACTGCTTGTGTATTCTGAGCATCAGATTTTCGTTCTTGAACATCACGTCTGAATCCTTGGCTGTTTTCATAAGCATCTGAGACTAATCGGTAGCTTCTTTCGAGTTTACGTTCTTGATCTACGACATCTCGCCAATAGCCTGGATTATTTAATTGATTTTGAGCACGTTGATTGTGTAACTCTTCATTATCTGCTCTGAGACCACGAATCTTTTCCTCATTGAACTGAATTTGCTGTATATTATTTAAACGATCTTCTTCAGAAGAAGTTTCTTTATTGGCTAATTCCAGATTCTTGGTTCTTAATTTGTAAATTTCTCTTAGGTTTGCTTTTTCTTGATTATGACTTTCTCTCGACAGTTGATCCTGGGACTTGGATGTACTTTGAGAAGTTTCATCTCGAGTAACAATTACATTTCCTTCTTGATCAGTGGTGATGGTACGAGTAATAGTTCCCCTTCGTTCATTGAAAGTATCTTGTTGAACTGTTGCTCTGGTTAAATTGTTTTCGTGATCATAATGGCGAGAAATGCTACGTACATCTCTGCCTATGTCATTAGTGATAGAAGATATTTCAGCTTCAATGTCACCACTCTGATTTTCTGTATCATCATTATGATTATTATCACCATTACCATTATTACCTCTACGTCTTCTAGTATCAGGAACATCAGGTAATTGTCCATTAAGATCAGGGACACGTAATGCCGCAAAAGTTTCATTTAATCTATTAACAGATTCAATGATTGTATCTACAGAAGTTTTCAACTTAGCCAAGTTGACCAATTCATTTTGAACTGCTTGCCCCACCACAAGTTGCTCTTCATCAAAAGCGTCTGTCTTCTTATTTACAGAATCTTCAACTAGACTAATGGCTTGTTGTAGTTCTGATACTTTATCCACTTCAGCAGATAGACCAGAAATTTCATCAGGATTCAAGGCACTTAACTTAGCTTTAAGCTGTTCTGGTTCAATATCTTTTAAAAGAGTCAGTAATTCACTTAAATTAGATACTGCTGATTTTTTAATATCTAGTCCATTAAAATTGTTAAAAGTCAGTCCAGACAGATGTTGTAATCCAGATAAATCTAAGCTACTTAATGCAGTGAAAAGTGTAACTAAGTTATCAATAGATGCCTTGCTTATTTTTAAATCTTTCGTCCAGTCGAAATTTAAGTTTGATAACGAAGATAAGTCACCTATATTATGACCATTGACTGCTTCGATCAAGTCAATTAAGTTTGCGACGGAAGATTTACTGACATGTAAATTATTGAATCCATCAAAATTTAGTCCGGAGAACATGACTAAAGAACCAGAAGACTGTAGATTATTGAGTTTATCAATAGTGTTATATAAAGCCTGGAGAGAAGAGGATTCTATATTCAGACCATTCATATTGGAAATGGACTTAAACATATTAGAAATGCTTTCGAGATTAGCAAATTCAGCAGAACTTAATTGCTGAATAGATCCTACGAGATGTGACATTGATTCATATAATTGATCCACAGATGCATCAGCATTTTCTGAAGAACGTATTATATTAGTTAGTACCTGAGAGAGCGAGTCAAGGTTTTGTGCATCTGCAAGAAGAGATGCCATGCTGGCTCTTTGTGCATCGGTCAGTTCTTCGTTTTCTGTAAGAGACTGCGTAAGACTGGTTAAGGCACCTGTTTCACCTATATGTTGCATCTGTGTGGTAAGACCAGCAATCTCTGTACGCATTTCCTCTATCTGTGTACAGGCTATTTCTAATTTACTAATAAATGACTGAAGCTGTTCTGTGCCAATATCTGCGCTATTTTCAAGCAAGTAACCATAATCATTTTTAATTTCTGCGATGGCTTGCTTTGCGGTTAACCCGCCCTGTTCAATCCGATCAAATGTTCGTTTAAATTTTCCTTCTTCGTCAGAATCAAGATCATTCGCATTTAAAAAGTCCTGAAATTCATATTTAGCGAATCTACGAACTCTTTCACTTTGAGCATTTAATCTATCAATTTCAAAATTAGCTTCTTCCAATCGCTCCCTTAATGCATCAAGTCCGCTTGCTGAATCTGCATCAGCTAGTGCCATTTTCAGGTCTTCAATTTCATCTTTTGCAGCTTTGAGTTGCCAGGTTAGTTCTTCAGACTTATTTACATATTGCTGTAGCTTATCTGAAGTTCCTAAGCTATTAACTAATAGATCAACGTCTGCTCCTCTGTCACGTAATCTGGCTAAGCCTCTATAAAATGTTTCAAAAAACTCAGGATCATACGTATGACCAGTTGCAGGATCTAATTTTCTGGCTTCATTCAATGCATTTTCAAGAGATGAAATATCAATGTTGATCTTTAAATCTCCAAGCGTTTTTTGTACTAATTTTGCATCGGCGGTTATTGCACTAAAACTTTTGATGAATTCAGAAGCCGTGTCACGACTGGCGTTCTCTGCAAAGGCATTATACGCACTTGTCATATCTTCAATAAGTTCTTCTTGTGTTTTCCAATATTTTCCCAAAGTTTTATCTCTGGTAATAATGCTTATGGTTTTTTGTATGGACTCTAACTCAGTTTTAAGTTTTCCATCTAATTGGGCGTTAATATTTAAACCCATTGTAATTGAACCAGCCATATTTATTTCACCTCTTTTGTTTTAAGATTTGTTATTTTTAAGAGCAAGCCTCACATGCTGCGTCAAAATCATACTGTGCTCCATAGTCAACATATTTATTTAATTCGCGTTTAAGTAATTCCATAGGAGGAGTAGAACGATAAGCAGGAACCCCGTTCCAGTATGTATAGCCTCCGTGAAAACCCTGGTCAAATACAATGGGATATATGTTGAAATTTTCATCCGGATTACCATAGAAATCATCTATATTTAATCGCATTAAGGAATTCAACCCATTTAATTCTATTTCCGACGTTAGTAGTTCGTAGAGGCTGCCGCGACGTTCGTAGATTGTTGGCGTATACACTTCATAGAATTCTTGCATAGCAATTTTAAATCGTTCTTCTACTTGTTTTTTCATTCTACTTAAAAAATCTGGTATTATTTTCTCCAATTGTGCATAGAATTCGTTTAGTATTTCATCATAGAGATCATCGGCAGCTATTTCTTTAGCCATAGTATTTCACCACCTTATAATTAAAATAATTCAAACCCCACATATAAGTTAATGGCTCGAATCATACCTTGATATTGTGCCGGATTAATATTAGCAACAACAATATCAAACAAATTTGTCATATACAGTAACTGATACTGTTTTTCTACTTCCTCTGGCATTTCGACCAGAGAATATGCACTTACTATAAATAACCTGAATGAAAAGTCAATCAATTCAGGGGCTAAAATGCCTTGTTTTGCTTCACATGCCTTTAGCATATTCTGCACCAAATCTGTCATTTCCTTCAGTGACAAGATTGGTCTGATGCTAATCGCTTCATTATTATATAGAGGTACTGTTATATATTCTGGAGATGCCTCAAGTGTTGTTGTCAATAAAGCATCAGGATAAAAAATTGTTTTATTCATTAATGACTCCTTCTACCAATTTAATTAACTCACTAATTTCCTCAGTATTGAATTTTTCCAAAAAGTCTTCGCCCATGTTAACAATTTTACTGATCATACCCACAAGGGTATTAGCATTTCTCATCTTATCTTTGAAACGCATTTCAAATAATTCACAAAATTCATTGAAGTCATTGTCAGTATTCATTCCATCATATATTTTAAATAGAAGATCATTTTCCATTAAAACATCATAGTCTTCTGGAGTAGAAGCACTCAGATTTGTATATAAACAAATTGAGGCCAAGCGGAAGATCATGAGTTTAGCTACGGAATCATATGTAGTCATAAGTCCTTCTTCCACAATGATTCGTCCTACCAGTTCTTCTATAGCTATTCTTTTTTCGGTAATGGGTACATAATGACGAATTTCAAGTACAGTTATGTCTCCATTGTATTTTTCAATAAAATCTTTTACAGTAATCTTATCCATGTTAAGCATTCTCCTTTTTTTCCTTTTTCTTTTCTCGACGGATTTTTTGTAGTTCATCATATTCAATCCATCCGGTTGCTTTTGTATAGGCTAACCATTTGAAATCCAATTCAGGATATACATAATGCATCATTTTCTTTTTTATCTTTGCATCAGCAGTAGCTCTACCTTTGATATCTATTACCTCAGTATGTCCGTCAGCGAAGACCAAAGTAAAATCACTGATGTAGTCTATAGCTCGTACTGTTTTCCCATCTCGTTTAAATGATGGTTGCAAAGCATATTTTTTTTGTAAATGAGCTTCAACTATTTCTCCTGATTGTAGTCCTGGTATAACTACTTGCTCATAATATTGTTTTTCCAATTTCGAATCAAAAGTGATAGGTTCACCAGTAATGTAGTTATTACAGGTACGATCAGCTTTTCCTTTCGCAGTAATATCAACACCAAATTTACTCCTGGTTCTCGGCATTAGCTTCACCTACTTTTCTATTGAGCCACATATCATATAACTCTTTCATACGTTTACTTCTTCGAAAGACCATGCACAAAGGTCTTGCTTGGTTATGACTTGGATCATACAATATATCTAGTAACTCTTCATGACAACCATTCTGGAAGTAGAAGCTCCATTGAGCTACATCGGTTAAGTAAAGAACAGCATCACTGTTGTATGGAATTCCTGTAATTTTACTTGTAACAATCATTTCCTTTTCCTCCTAAAAAAATAGGGGAATATGCACTGTCGTGAATATCCCCCTATCTAAAAATTAATTTTCGCTTTCATTCACGATTTTCTTTTTCTTGGAGCCGTTTGCTTTTTTAATAACTTCCGGTTCCTGTTCTGGTTTAGATATCACTTCTTTGGACATGATATCCTCTACTTGCTGCTTAACCTTTTCTGTGGCTCCACTCAAAACAGATAAATCGCATTTTTTTAATTCATTGATTGCTTCGATATCTGAGTAAGAACCAGTAGAATGTTTCTGTAAGATGTAAAGAATTTTGTAGCAATTTTCATCATGTGCGACGATTTTCCAAGATTCATATCCCGGTTTGCCGCTTTTAGCTTCAGCACATCCTTGACAGTAGTAGTACTTTTCCTGACAAATATAGCAAGTTCTGTTAGTTTTCATTTTCGCAATCACTCCAATCTATAGTGGTTTATTTATATAAACGCTTTTGCGTAATTTTCAAAGTAATAGAGACACAGGGTATTTCACCTGTGCCTCTGTGATGAATTTAGTCTTCATCCGGAATGATAATACTAAATAATTTCTTTTCGCGGTCGCAGTAGTCCTGCATTGCCTGAATTGTAAAGTTGTGTGTACCTTCTGTTGTGAAAGTAATATCTACATCACCCATCAGTTTTGCATTACCGAATTTGATATATGCATGAATCAGATTTGTCGGATCACAAACATCTGCACCCAGAACCTCAAGATAGAATACACCAGCTTTCGGGAAGTCTACAGCGTTGTTGTGTACAGCAACACCAGACTCAGCTTCGTATTCATAGTTCACGAACAGAACTGTACCTTCCTCCAGACCTGTCGGAATTGTGATTGTATTTTCTTTTGCAGTATGAACGAACTCTGTAGCTGTTGCATCAGAACCTACAGTATATTTTGTACCCAATGTAGAGTCACCGTTCAAAGCATAGATAGCTGTGATCTGACCTACCGGAGCATGTTTCAGAGTTACAGTTGCTTCAGTAGTAACTGTAATTTCCTCGAAAATCGGTGTAACAATCTTTGCTGTACTAGAAGCAACTTCTTTATCTGTACCAAACTGAGCTGCAGCCAGACCTAAATCAAATAAAGAGTTTTCAGCTGTAAACTCAGCGTTCTTTGCTCGGTCAAAAGTCATGATTTTTGCACCCAGAGCGTCTACAGCATCAGTTGTTTCTGTAGTTACAGACAGGCTCGGGTTAGAAATCTGATTGATAGACCACATAACAGTACCATCTGTTTTAGATGTCATCAGACCACGTAAAGCACGGTCAATTACAAAATTATTCAAATTATATACTTTTGCCATGTGTTTTTCCTCCTCAAAAATTTTTTGAGCAATAAAAAAAGAAGGACAAGTTAATCCTTCTTAATTTCTCGCATCCAATTTAATTCTGTTTTATCTATTTTGCTCGTATCCAGCATACCGCTATAGCAACCTTGTAGGAGAGCAGTAGAGGATTTAATTATCTGTACTCTAGCGATGCTATCCATAAAAGCATAAATAGGCATCTGTCTTACTTCGTTCAGACCATAGCTGAATTCAGAGCAATTTATTAAAGATGATACCAAGGGCAGGAGCTGCGAATGATAGTTTTCATCTTTAATTTTGGCTTTATTTCTTCTGTCTTCGTCGATTAAAATTTTTTGAACTGTTTTACTACCACCTGATCGTTCAATCTTAGGTTTGATATTATGAATTGTTCGTAGAAACGCTACAATTTTCAAATAAATGAGTCGATCAATAAGAATAACTCCAGCAGGATTGTTTTCGGTAGAGTCTACAACCTGATAGAGAATTAACTCATTATTTTGGGAATTTACCCCTAGCGTAAAATTAGAAAAGTCAATGTTTCCAAAGAAGATACGAGTATTTTCAATCGAAAGTGTCTTAATGAGCATTGCAAATAATTCAAAGTCCTCAAGTTCTTCCCAAAGAATTCCCATATCCCAAAGTTGAGATTTCATATCTGAAGGTATAGCACAAAGAGTGTGTACTGTAGAAAAGTAATTGTTTTCTCCTAAAGTTATAATGTCATCTATTACAGGATGACGTATAGAAAGAGTGTCATTGATAATAAAATTATCACCAAAGTATAGCTTGAGCTCATCTATTCCCAAATTCATATTTGTTGGTTGTCACCGCACGATTTAATGAATTTGGAGTAACCGTTTTAAATGTAATGAGTCTTGTACTATAATTTCCTTCAGCAATACCAGGTTCGTTGGCTTTTTCTTCCAGCTGCATTCCAAACATATTTGAAAAATTAAAAATATCTCTGATTAGATAACTTAACAAATCATGTCTTGATACTCCATATGGAGTCTTGATATCATCAGCATGACAGAATACATGAAAAATATATAGCTGACTTTTCATGTGATCATTTGTATAGCTGAGCCTATCTTGTTTCACGTCAAAACAAATGAAGTTTTTTACCTGAGTAGTAGTACCAGGGATTCTTATATAATCAAAAATATTAATGTCTAAATATGTGTCAGGTTCTTCTGGATCAAGTTCAGGATTATTTAGTGCTTCAATTACATCTGGGTCACTGTAAAGTTTTTCCTTAATGAGTCTTTTGGCAACAATTATATCATCATCAATGTTTTGGATATCTCTTATCATAAGGCAACCACCTCTATTTCTACAGAATCAGATAAGGTCTCTTCGTAGTATAGTTCAAGAGTGAAAACCTTTCCTATTAAAGAATAGTCTTTCGACATTTTAATTTTAATGACTGGAAGATTCAATAGAGTAGTGTAATCCTCAGGATTTAAACCAACAATCTTCCACGAGACTTTTGTGGGATCGAAATTTTCAAAATTCTCAGAGTTGACAGAGAAAGCTTTATAGGATCCACATACCTTGACCAGAGGTTTACCACTATACGTGATAGTGAGATCTGGCATTATAATAGGAAGAAACTCCTCGGGTTTAGGATCCGGAATAATATTTGATTTGTAGTAATCAGCAATCATCAGTTCCTTATTGTCTACATTGGGATTATAAAGACTTTGTCTCAGAGTGATTTTTAAAATACCTTGAGGAAACAAGTCTTCAAGTTTAGAAACTTCCCAGGCAATAGGTCTGTCAGTGTTGTCGCTGATTAAAAATCTCATATTATAATCAATGGTTTGAGTAATTGGATTTGTCGGTAACCAAACTTGCGTCTGATTTTCCGGTGAAGTGGTGTAGTAGTCTAACCAAAGACCAGAGTTGTATGAATTCCTGCTGCGGAGTACGCATAAGCATTCATAGGTTTGTTCTTCGTAAATCCACTTGAGCGTCCAATTACATTTTAAAATATTATATTTTACAAATTGCGGTTCATCGCTACGACCAACAATCAACCATCTATTATATGTGTTAGTATCGTCCGGTATATCTACATAGGTTCCAAGAGGATAGTGAACACCTGGGCGAAATTGCAAATGATAATCTACAGCATCTTTAGAAATAGAGTAGTATGTATGTACAATGTATTTAGCGTCTACAGAATACCCGTCAATATAGCATAACCTGTAAGCAATATCATTGGTAAAAGTTTCGTTCATGATAGTATCTGATTGATTTTTCAAGGTTTCGCCCATATACGAGCCTTGTGCTTTCAATCGAGCCTTATATAACTCGTTCATTAAGTTGATCCTGTAATTTCTTCATAATTGAACAGCTATCTAAGATAGCCTTGCGATATAAAGCAAAGTCAGATTCATTACGAGCGCCTTCTACTAAAGACATGACGGTGATTAATTCCGGGCAATCGCTAAAAATTTCAGTCATTCCTCTAATGCGCAGTAGGAGAGTAGCAAAATAAAAATCTAAGTACTGGTCATTGTCTTCTTTACAAGGAAGTAGCTTAAAGATTTGACCGATTAGATCAGTTATGTTCTCACTAAGGATACCGTTTGGAATACTACCATAAATTGAGTTCATTATGAAATTTCCTTAGTAGCCCATAAAGTTTTTTGATATCCATAGTCACGCATTAATTTTTGAGATTTGATATCGGTGGAGTGTTTTAAAGCTATCAGCTTTTCTAATTGATTTGCTTGGGCAAACCACTTTTCTTCTTTTCCACCAAAGAATTGAGATACATACAATTCAGAATTGAGTTGAGGCTCCAACCATTCACTAACCATAAGGAGAGCCAAAATTTCTATTTCTATGTCTTCTAAATCTATTGTAAAAGTTTGAATTTCATCATCGCGCAAAGAAAGGTCGTTTTCACAGCGCCGAAATTTTGAGATGGCACTTGTTAGCCATCCAAGCATCATTTGTCGCACATCATCATCAGACAACTTTAAAAGTTTAAAATCTGTTATTTTCTGAGTGAATCTGTTAAAAACCGTATCATAAGATGTCATAAGTTAACCACATCCTTAACTCAATAAACTCATAAAGTCTGTACCACAAATTTCATCAACTGCTTTAATTTTAGAAATGCTATCAAAAGTACCTTTATCTAATCTTGTGGCGATTTCAATTTTTAAAGCATTTTTATAGCCTTCTGGCAGTTGTTTTAAAACAGTTCTAAATTTCTGTGTCGGTAATTTAAGAATTTCATTAAAATTCTGAGCATCATACATCTGTTCGTAGATAGCGACTATGTCTTTCCATCTAGGATCTGCCAGTAGTTCTTCGTCTTCAATAACAAACATCGGGCTATAGATATAAGATGATCTGCTTGATTTCAGGGAATACAAATCCTGATATTCAACTTCTGTAACATCTCCAAAAGCTGACCAACGATATAAGATTCCTGTTTTCTTTCCTGGCAAGATTAACTCGCCTTGCGTAACAGAACGCACACATATTAAATCATCTGATTTGAATTTGCGAACTGTAGTTTTTTCCACAGCTTTTTCTGTTGTTGTTTTTGATGTTGCCATCTTTGAGTCCTCCTTTTTCTCCAATGAAAAAACTACTGCCACATAAAGCAGCAGTAGTTTCAGTCTTTTTTATTAAACGATGTTCCAAGTACCGAATTTCTTACCAATAACAGTAGCTACACCCATCTTTAACTGATACTCGTATTCCAGAGTCATATCCATGTTTGTTGCACTATCATTTACTTCTTTAATCTGAGCATCGCCTTCGTTGTAGATTTTGATAAATTTGTTATCAGCTACCGGCATAATCAGAAGTTTCTTGTTATCAACCAATTTCTTAGTTGTATCATTCGGAGCAAATGCCTGCGGAATTTCTACCAGGCGAATGCCTTCCCAAATACCAAGACGACCAGTAGTATGTCTTTCTTCTTTCATGCCTTCAGAAATCCACTGAGTTTCTGTCAATGCATTCAGACGAGAAAGAGCTGTCTTAGTACCCATAATAACTACTTCGTCACCTGTTGCAGCCTGAACATCTTCTACTAATTCAAGCAGAGTAGCTTTAGTATCATTTGTCAGGGCAGAAGTCTTAGTAAACTGTGTAACCGGAAGTACCTTCTGTCCAGCTTCCATAACTGCCTGATAAACCATATCGTTTACTTTCTTGTCAAAAGCTTCATAGATTTTCTGGATAAATCCTGCCCAGTCAATTCTACCTGCCATGAAAAGTTCGTATTCCGTATAAATTTTAATTCCATACCAAGAAGTTTTAACTTTAAAGGTAGAACCTTCGTTCAATCTCTGGCGTACCAGGTCATGATGATTACCACTGAGTTCTGATACTGTCAAAATAACTTCATCTCTAACATAGAACTCGTTTGTATCTCCATCAGCCATGGATTTAATTTCTACAAATTCATTGAAGAACGGGTTAGTACCCCAGCCACTTACCAGTAAGTTTTCAACTGTTTCTTCAATAACTTCAAATACATCTACTTTATGTTTACGAATTGCTTTTCTTAAAGTCTTTCTATCACAATTCTCATCTACGCCTAATACAGAAAACATGATTTCTCTGATTTTCTTGTTTGCGTCTTCTTTTTTTACAAGTTCTTCCCCTCTTGCTGTGTCAAACATAAGCTGGGAGAATTCATTATAATCATTCACTGTAAAGAGTTCTCTTACATCACTGTTTGAAAAATTGATCTTCATAATCTTACTTCCCCCTTTCTTAACCTACTTTTACAGTCTTGTTGTCTACGCTTACAGTTGTGCCCTTAGCAGGTTCTCCATCAAAACCTTCGGCAGACAGTTCAAAGATGTCACCGGCATACAGCTCATAGGCACGTACAACATCACCATTTGCATTATAGAAATTGCTTTCATGCTGCATTGCTGTTGTATACTCTTCATAGATCATCGGTACCTGTAAAAGTAACAAAGCGTCACCTGGTTCAGTAACTTCAACATACCAATTACCATTAGCTGCTTTATCCAGAATGACTCCCTCGAAACCTGTGGAATCTTTAGCTTTGTAAACTTCCGGGGATACGTAGTCGCCTTTTGCAACAATACTTCCATTATCTAAATCTTCTTCAATCTGGATATTATAAATATGACCTGCAGTTGTAGCTTTGAGCTTAGAGCTACCAGCAACTGCATGTTTTGTAAAATTGATAAAATTAGTTGCCATGTTAAGTCTCCTTTCTAAACATAAAAAATTCCTAGGAATAACCTAGGAATTGGTTTGATAATTATTTTTTATAGTTTGAAAATAAATTTCCGTATGGAGAATATGTCTCTTCCTGAGGTGCGGCAACTTTTACCACACGAGTAGCAGGTTTAGTTGCTGCAAAAGTTCTATTGGATTTAACATAGGAGAGCAGTAGTGCATCACACTTTTCTGTAACTTCCTCCACAGAATATTTATCAGCATTAGATTTTAACTCCATAAACTCTTCAGATTCTTTAATTGAGTCATAATCTTCGGAGTTGAAAATTTCCTCTTTCTTCGCATTTAGTTCAATAGCTTTATATGTATTCAGTTCTTCTTCCATGAGAGTATACTGAATTTTCATTTCAGCTAATGCAGCTTCCTCTTCTTTGGTAAGATAGTTTTTAAATACTTCAACTCTGTCACCTACTAAAGAGAAATTATCTTCTTCGCGCTTGTAGTTTTGTCTATAAGCATTACCATTCCAGCAGTCAAACATGACTACATAATTGTCTTCATATACGTCAACACAATAGTAAGTATTATCAGATTCACCATATGTATCATTGACTAAAGTATGTAAAGCATTGGTAATATCATTTAAACTTAAAGCAAATTCTTTGCAGGAGCCATCTGTATAAATGACCGAATATTTTTCTGGTCTTACTTCTACAGACTCTTTTTCAATCACTGGATCTGTTCCCGGTGTTTCATCAACAAGGGACTCAACAATCTTTGTTTCTTTTTCGCCTAAGATTTCTGTCGTTGTATCCATTTCCTGTTCCTCCTTTCCGAAAATATTTTGATTTATAGTAAAGTCAGATAAGGTATCAATTTTAGAATTGATTTTCTCCAACATTTCTATCAGAACATGATTCTCACTGGAGAACATGCTATTCTTTTCGGCACTAAAATCAGCTAAAGTGATATTAGAGCCTTCCATTCCTTCTTCGATGACACGTTCACTACCATCAGCGGAATGACCAAGTATTGTCACACCCATAAAGTGAAACTTATCAATATTCAGTACTTTTTCAGTAGCTGAGTAACTCATTTCGTCTACAGCAATTTCAACGGAAACTTTTGATTCACCTTTTTGCATCAAAATAGATGCGGCCTTTGAATAGTCTTCATAGATGAGACCATCAAGTTCTAAATAGATTTTATCTTTTTCCTCGTCATAAACTAACTGAGCATTACAACTTTCTGGAATTACTCCAACAGGTACTTCTAAATATTCCACATTACCATCTTCATCAATCGAGAATTCATGTCCAGCAAAGTCATAAGATCCATCAGAGAGCTGATGAATATAACCCAGGATTGGACGATTGTAAAAGCTCGGGATGGCCTCAGTCATTGATTCTTCAGAAATTGAACTTGAGTTTCTGTTGCGATATAAATGACAAGATTTCAAATGGGTTTTTAGAAGACCTTCACATGAATTGTTTTCTTCAGAAAAAGTCATGGTTTCATTGATTTGTACTACAATAGTTTGATTAGTATCATTTGAATTGAATTGATATGATTGATCCTGTGTAGCAAAAAAGCTATATAGATCATCAATAGTTAATAAATGTTTATTCATCGGAACCTCCTTTCCATAGAATAAAAATCCTCAAAATAGAAGAGGAGTTAGAAGAATAAGTGATCTGTATATGTCACATTGTTTAAATTTTCAAAAGTGATTTTTCCATCTGATAAAAAAGACCAGCATCCGTTTTGATATGAGATCTCTACCAATCCCATTTTTCTTAATAAAGCTGCAGATTCCAGATCTTTCGTAACAATAAATTTTTTATTCATAACGTTCTCCTTTACTTGGCAGCTTTAGCTATTTCGCCTTTTTCTCCGTCTCGCGCAGCTACACCTTCAGTTCCTAGATCATCTATGTCAGATTGTGGACGACCACCAGTATTCGTAGTGGATGCAGCTTGGGTATAAGATGTCTGTAGTGGTTTCCATAAACCATCTTTAATACTTAAAGCGTCTTCCATGTATGTAGCACACATCATTTCATATGGGGTTTGTCCAAGTGCTGTTGCGAAATCAGTAGCGACAGGTAATCCAAGAGTGGCAGCAGTATTCATCTGATCAACATAGTCTTTTTGACTAAAATAGGTGATACGATGGAATTTAAAAAGATAGTCTTTTGAATAGTTAATTTTTATGTAGCTGTTCATCCAGTGTTCAATTCGATCCACGAATTTTAAAGCAAAGGATTCATCATTCTGAATGCTGTGCTTTAAGCCAACAGCATTTGTAGATTTACCAGATGAAACAACGAGTTCAGAAATGCCAAGATTTGAAAATAAATTACTCATCGACTGAGACAATTTATCAGTATCTTCAGATGAATTAGAATTTTTAAAATTCACTACTTCCAAGTCACAAGGAGAATATGCGGTACCTACCAGTTCAGGCACAACATCATTGATCATAGACTGAATCATTTGTACCAGATCTAAGGAAATAGCAAAGTCATCTACCTCATCTGTATTTGGGATAAGCGGAATTTTACTTAAAAGTAATACATAATTTTCAAGTTCTGTTTTAGAAGCAAGGATTTGTTCAAGATCTATCAGGTCAAGTAAACTTACAAATACCGGAAGAAAATAGGGGAGTGGCATTTCCGCATCTTCATCAGCTAAGACACATAAAGTTTTCTCCGCTGGAAGATCAAACCACATGAAGTCCCTACCGTTGGTTTTGTATGTTTCGTAGCCTTCAATAAATACCTTGTCCCAAACTCCTTCACCGTCATCATTGATTCCATAGATATATTCTTTATTATTACCCTCATCAAAATAAGCGGCATTAAATGAAAATACATATTGTCCATCTCCAGTGATTGCGGAGATACGGCAATATTTGGGATCAAGCCCATGTAGGAAAAAACCGTCTCCTTCGCCATCATATACAAAGCCATAGTAAACACCATCACGTAAAGCGGTAGCGATTACTGTAGAAAATTCTTTTTGCATATTGATTTCCTGAAGCTTTTTAGAAGTATCCATGTAAGATTTGAGAAATTTATTAGAATCTATTCCTTTAGTAAAGTCTGATTTGTATATAAGGTTATAGTAAAAGAGAGGCATTTGAGAAAAATAAGATATAATTTTTTTATAAATCATAGAGGTTCTAGCTAAGAATGCAGATACGTTACGTATATTATCCAAGTTTGAATATGGGTTTTGGATATATGTTTTGATTCTTTCTTTTGTATATTGAGTGAAAGTTTTTGATTTTGTACGACTGACATTTTGTAGCATGAGCTCTTGAATTTTAGCATAATTTATGACTGGTCGTGTTGTGGCTGGCGTTTCTGTTTTTTTCTCTGACAAGTGCCTTCCTCCTTTCTAGTAAACTATGCCAAGGCGGTTGTTCTACCATAAGTGTGGCTATCTCTAAGTGTTGAGAAGACAGAAAAAAGATAGAGTTTAATGGGGTCAATTTCAAAAAGTGGTGCAAATTTGACCCCATTTTTGCAAAAATTGAAAAAAATTAATGTTGTGTAACTTTTTTTGGTGGTCTTATCGAAAAATAACTAGACAAGTCTGGCTTTTCTCGCCTTTTATTTACAATGCTAGATCTACGTAGTTGAGCTAATTGCCAGCCTAATAGAGCAGTAACATAAGATCTATCATCATTCAACTTGTTCGCTTTTTCAGGTGCAAGATCAAATCGGTCTTGACCTGAGGCTTGCTTGAAGCGGTAAATATTAACCAATTCAGTTTTAGCAGCATCAATTTGTTTCAAAGCAGCTTCTTCATCTTTAGTCAGATGATATAACTGGGTTTCAAAAGTTGAGCCTTTCTTTCGAAGAGCTTTTTCTTCTTCTTCAGAAGGATAAGTTTTTCGCAAAGTTTTCCGCCCCTTTGAATCAGTTTCATACAATAGCTCTATATAACCTTTACTCATATATTCCTCTGGGAATTCTATTAAGTTAGAGTCAAGCATCTTAATTAGTGATTCATAAAGTTCAGTTTTATATTTCTTAGGAGATATAAGGTGCAGTTTATTTTTTATAGCATTGGGGAATTTTTTGTTGTCACCTTCATTAAATTCAGGATCAATGAGACCTCGTCTTGGATGACCATTTGAATCTACCCAATCTTCACATAAGAAGTCAGTGATAGGAACACCTGCTCCTCCAGAACCAGCATCTACTAATAAAGATACTAAGCTATCATATGTTGTGTCTTCTGATGGGACATAATCAGAAATGAGTTGCTTTAAGATTTTAATTTGATTTGGTGTATTGATTGGTGTTTTCTTTTTTTTCATGACATCAACAAGTGATACCATGTTTACTAATTTCATTCGCCATCCGTCAGTAGGGTCATTATAATATTCTGCAATACCTATTACAGAGTTATCATGAGATCGAGCTGGGTCATAGGCTAAACCATACAATTTACCCTGGCCTTCATTCTCTAAAACTGGTGCCATCGGACATGAGTTTCTGATAATTGTCGCGCGACGAATGATTTGATTTTCTCCACCCTCAGAAGTAAAAATATTGCCATATTCTCTCAGGCCAGCTTCTTTGTCTTCACGCATACGTGAGTCGATGGTTTCTTGAGTTAGAAGTGCTTCTGGTAGTGGAACACCATGTTTTGTTGCCTTGAGAACCATGTCAGAATTAATATCTGCGCAAAAATCTATTGTGTTACTTTTAGGATTCGTTATTTCCTAAAAGACTTATTTTTTTTATTTTCGCATATGCTAGTGGTATTTTCGTAATATGTTTCCTCGTGCAGTTTCTCACTTGTGACTGGATGCTTACCTGCAAATTTCTGTTTTCCCTTGAGGCAATTTGAGATACTTGTTGAATTAATGTTATATTTTGTACACGCATCCTGCTGTTTGAAAAAATATTCATTAGTTTCTAAACAATGAACTGGAGAGCGGTGCTGCTTTATGTAGCCGGGATTAGACCAAAGTTTGCTAGATAACTTTTTCACACGACTTTTTTGTATTTTCAATTCATCAGACGCTGATGTTTCCCATCGCTTAATCAAGTTATTACTTTGCATGTTTCTGTAGTTTTCATCTTGCCATTTCTTTTTCATTAATTGGGAAAAAGTTTTACGAGCTGATGAATAATCTTCGGAAGATAATTCTATGCGTTCTTGATGTTCGTTTTTGGTAAAGGTCATCATAGCATATGCGTTTACCAATTTTTCATTTTCAGGATATTCTTGAGTTAAAAGTTTGTGTGCGTGAAAGTGTTCTTCGGCATACAAGTCTCTTGGTTTGTTTTCGTCATTAGAACCACCTAAGTATTTAGAGATTATATGGCGTCGCTCGAAGTATCCATTTACACAATCATTGTTTCCTTTGGTATAGATAATATTATTTATAAAACTTATATAGGTATTTTCCACTAACATATGTCACCTCCTTAAAAAATAAGTTTTCTTTAGCTTTCACTAAAGTACAGACTATATCATTCATCATAGTTATTATTATTTAATAACCTTAGATGGCTTCCATTTCGAAACACTTGTTCCTAATACCATTTCAGGCAATAGTCGTTGAACCTTCCTCTGTTCGAGGCTTGGCTGCTGATTATCCAATTCATATTTTTTTTGACTGTCACATTTAGGTTTGTTTCATCCTTGTGTTGTAGTAAATATGACTCTAAGGAGTTTCCAGCAATTAGAAAGCATACACTGTATCGTTTCCAAATACAGCGGACTGTTGTAGTTGTAACTACGCTAATCGTTTGTCGCCTGCATCCATATGCAATGATGCTTCACGATATTTTTTGAAAAAATACTGATCGGTTCTACCGGCAGAGGATGCATAAATAAGTTGATTATTGAAAGGCAATGGTTCTGATCTCAGTTCGTTATCATCCATATCTACACCAAGACCAAATTTTGAGTTTTGAGTACAGAAAGGTTCAGAAGTGGTAAATAGCTCTTCATTGCCTACGAAACCTGCTTCGTCATAAAAGTTTAAGTTGGAACGTTTCATATGTTATCTTATAGGCTTTTTATCCTATAATTCTTATGGTTGAATTCCCATAAGTTCGGCGTACCTTTTCACCTTCGCCTGCTTATAATAAGCTGCGGTCAGGGGCGAGAACTCTTGGGCACTATTTTCTAGTGGTATTTCTACAGCATTATATTCTTCATTAAAAGAAGGTTCAGCTCCTACGCTCTGCGTGTGACTGTGATTTTGACCACAGCCTTCCACTCGGATTAGCATTTCAGCCTTCCCGTTTTCTTTCTCGCTTGACTCATTACGTGAGTGAACAGACTTTTCAGCCTGCCGGAGTAAACGTTGTTCCATATTCATATAAGCTCCTGTTATTGTCGAAGTTACCATTCAAAGTAAAAACTTGACTTCCATTAAAGACACTGAACTTGTAAGAAGCAGGATTATGTACAAATCCAGTACTGTTATTTTGATTTTTAACTAATTCACCTTGATATACATCTGTCAAGGTTCTAAAACTAGGAATCTGGTTATATACAAACTTTTCAATTTTAGTAAACAACTCGATTGATTGTGAACCTACACCACATAGAATGTATGCAGTATGATTCGGAATCAAAAGAGTCTTGGTCATAATAAAGATACTGCCCAATACAGATTTTCCGGATCCACGACTACAACACCATACGACATATGGCTTATCCCAAGACATCATGAACACATATCTTTGATAGTCCATGAACTCTACTCCAAAGATCTGCTCAGCGAACAGTACGGGGTTACGTCTTCCCCACTGAATAAACTCAGACCATTCTTTATATTGATCAAGTTGTCGATTCGTGATGTCATACAAGTCTGGTTTTACATAGATTTCATAGTGCGGAGGCAAGTATAGACCATTTTCATTTAAGGTATAATCCATGTTACTCATCCTCTTTTGATTGAGAGAGTGTGGCTTTTAAATCCATGTTTTCTACAATTAGTAAACGTAAAGATTCAAGAGCTGCATCTCGTTCCTTTGTCAGTTTTTCAATCAATTCAACTTTAATATCCTTAATTTCCTGGGCTATGTTATCGTCGTAACCAATTTGTTTGTGTCTTGCTTCCTCGCTCAATTCAGCAACCTGTCTCATTCCTTCGCAAGTTGCTATATCAAAAGTATTGATTTTTGCATCACGAAATCCTATTTCATTTAATTGTTTGATCTTACCAGATAGGGTATTTGCCCCTTTGGATTTATTGTTATTGTGATTTACGCTAATTCCATTGTCCTTAGCTAAAGCGTTTGCTGAACGAATGAACTTGTCTACGATGGCTGCCAACTTATCCAAGTTACCAATGTTGTTGTAGAGTTCAGACTTATCATTTACATAACAGTCAAGTTGGTTGTTTATCTTTTCAATCTGGTTGAAAGTTTTTACAATCTGTATAACAGCGCGCATCTTCATGCCATCGTTCTTTGTCTCTTCATCAATGAATGAAATTAAACTTCCATACAACATAGGTTTGTCTTCTTCGTTAGGGTAGGACTCAAAAGGGTCATATCCAATAGCCTTGATAATGTCTTTTCTGTTGGTTTCTAATTCCTTTTGAGCATCGAGTCTAGCCAGTCGTTCTTTCTCTAGTTCTTCTTGTTCCATGCACGTTGGAAGAGCGGCATCCATTTTTCCAAATAATGCATTAGCCTTAAAAATATCTCCATCTCTCCAGCGCATATTTCTGTACTGCTTCATCTGAATATTTTTAATATAGTTCAACCAGATGTTATTTTTTTCACGTTGACTATTTGGGTTGTGAATTTCAAAGTAGCTCGCATCCCAGATTTTATTGAGAAAGGGTTTATCAATATACTCAAGCGCCATCATGACCGAAGCTTTCGTTGGAGTCTGTGCTTCACCTGTTTCATCGACTCTACAAGCAATGTTATATGCACATTTTTTGCATATGTGAGTGATACCTGAAGCCATATTTATATCACTACTCATGTAAAATTGACTCTTTGGTTTATGTTTTCCACACATGGTGCAGAAACCACTGTCTTGTATTTTTTTGTATTCCTCTTGTAGTTCTTCAAATTCTACTCGCACTTGAGCTATGGGTTTTTTGGGAGCAACTTCTTTTTTTTTAGTGGTTGCCAAAAAATCATCTCCTCAAAAAAATCGGCATAACAGATAACTGTTACGCCGTAATTAATTTAAAATAAATTTATATGTTTCATTGTGTCCGTAAATTTCATTGAATCCGAATATCTTAACAGATGCCTTAGAACCTTTTAGTAGTGTATCAGAATATGGATCACTACCAACAAAGCTAGGGCATACTAATATTTCAGTATCATGTACACATCCTTCTGAAACCGGGAGTTCTTTACCATTATGATAGTGACCAACAATTAGGTAATCACAGAAACTCCTTCTAACCATGCTGAGATCACGAAGAGCTGTGTCCAAGTTTTTAAATTGGTGACCGTGAGCGGCAATAATCTCAAAGCCAGCAATATCCAATACAAGGTAATTCTTATTTTCCTCATCTAAATGTACATTTATTCTATTATTTCGAGCGCACAGGTCTTTGATATAGTTACCTATTACATATTCCAAGTCTTCATCTGATAACTCGCTTGCTTTAGTACCAAGTGGGCGAGTTTGAGTATGATTAGCCGTAGGAACATGATAGTAGTCTACGTCAGTATATGTAGACAAAGTATTCAGGAAATTTGCAATCAGTCTACTTACTTGCACAGTACTTTTTACCACCGACGCATCATTAATTTTCAAATCAGACACACGTAAGAGTCCTTGAAGTGTATCACCTAAACAAACTACGTGAAGTTTTCTCACTTTATGATTATGAATAAAGTCACGTAAATCGTGTAGTAATAGACACATACGTTCTTCAGCTATTTCTGGAGAGTAAACGTTGTTTTCACTGATGAAATTGGCTCCATAGTGTAAGTCTGAAATGCAGCAGACATATTCCGTGACGTACTTTTCTGATGTACAGTAACCAAGTGGTTGAAGTGGTTGAAATTCAGGAAGTGGGAGAGTAGTGATTGCGTTTTTGATTTGCTCGTAGTAGAGTGTTTGTCTTGACTCCGAACGATCAAGTCGATTGCGTTCAATATTTAATGTCTGTAATTTGATTCGTTCTTTTCTAAGGTTTTCTTCTGTCTCTTGAAGTTTTTTCAGATATTCTTCATTATTAGAAATAATAGAACTATTTGCATTCAACATTTTAATAAAAGTGTTGTATTGCTTACGGTATTTGCTTTCTGTATATTCGTCACCAGTAATCTGATTTAAAATATCCGCGACATCTTGCCACGAACCAATTTCATTTTTAGCAGAAGCAATACGATATATCAGTTCTTCATTACTTTCGTTGTCTAGTCTTTTTAACTCGACCAAATGTTCACCGCCTTTTATTGTCAAAAAAATACCCCGAAGCATTATCTACTCCGGGGTATGTTCTATTCTTCGCTTGGAAGTTCTTCGTCTTTTTTGATCGTGATACTAATTCCAGGTACACCATCCCAAGCATCTAAAATACTCTCAATGTAATATACATTTTCACTGTCTTTTAGCTGTTCTGTAATAGTTCCTGTATGTTTATCAATCACGGCTTTTGTATATGTAACAGTTTTGTTTGATTTAGCCATAAAGTTACCTCTTATTCGTTAGCCGCGTCTTTAAGACCTTTACCAATTTTAGCGCGTACTCTGTTCTTGCCCGGTACCTGAATAATTGTTCCATCCTGCGGATTCTTAGCTTCGTGAGCCGGTACATATTCTGAAACTACTGTGACACCAGACGGCAAAATCTTAATTTCAGCCTTGTCGTCTTCAGTTGCACCACCGACTACTTCTCTAACTACATCATCCATGTAGGACATGATTTCATTCAGTTCTTTCTGAGTTTTTCCAGATCTTTCTGCTACAGCCTTTACAAATTCTTTTACGTTCATTTTCATAGTGTTTGTCTCCTTTTTTTCTTTAAAATTTTTATTGTAAAATATCACCAAGTTCAGCATCTTCCCCGATGATATAATCAACACAACCTAATTCTTTGCCTTTTTCGTCGGCATACATATAATATTCTTTCTCATAAATTGAGTCATAAAAATCACTGGTAATGTTTGTACATCCTAAGACGTGATTTTTAATTCTGTCTTCTAAGCTATTGAAGAATTCCATGGTATCTCTAGCTTTGGAACTACTATTATTTACATTTACCTCTCCATCATGGTTCAGAAGGATTGAGTTTTTAAATGCGTAACGCTTGTGTCCGCTGATAAATAAATGAAATGCCATAGAAGAGCAGTTAGAAAAGCAAACAGTGTATACAGGTGTTTTACTTGATTTAATGATATCAACAAGGTTTAGTCCAGACATTACTGAACCCCCTGGTGACTGAATGTACAACCAAATAGGTTTTCGCTTTTCTTTTGGGATATTGTTATCCTGACGATTAAATTCCAGGATATGTAAAGTAGCATTTTCCAAAATAAATTGATCAATCACATCATTGATAACAATGGTTCTGTTATTTAGATAGGAACGAATCAATTCTTCGACTATAGAACAGTCCTTTGGGATTTCAAATAATTCTTCCATATATTCGTGACCTCTTTTATTTATTGAGACGTTTTACATTTTCTCAGCAATGGCAGCAATTTTACTTCGCCATACATTTTTCAGCTGAACGTACCCAAAAAGTTCTTCACCCTTAAAGATTTCGATGGCACGTCTCATACCATTATTCATATTTTCATAAGCGTAAGAATCAACTTGAGATAAATAATCACCTTCGATGACTACTTTGCTACCGCCACTTACTCGTGACAAGCATAACTTCAGTAGATCTATAGATGTATTTTGACATTCTGTAATGTATAGAATTTCATTATCACGAATTTCCATACCTCTGGCATCTGCCATGGATACCAATTTAATTTTTTCTTGTTGAAGTAGCATATCTACAGCAAATCTATCTCCGAATTTTGTTACCAGTACCTGACCAATGGAGTTCTGCATAGCCTTATCTATGGCGTCGCCTGTATAATATCCCATGTCAGCAGCACCTCTAACTTTAGATGGGTTGAATAGAATCACGACACGATCATATTCACCTTTCTCAATCAAAGACATGATAGTAGCAATAGAGAGGAGGGACTTGCCACTTCCAGCTTTTCCTGAGATAGCAGTAATAGTGTTGTTGAGAATAGAGTCTACAGCACATGCTTGCAAATCATCTTTCGGTTTAATTTTGTCACCAAAGAGCATAGACTTAACTGTTACATTACATACAGTTTTGAATTCAGTACCAGACCAGCGAAGTTTATCAACAGGTACACCTTGAGCATTACGAACAATGACATATTCATTGGTGAGACAATCAAAATGATTGGTCGTCAGTTTACAATATAGGTTACTCATCTCTTCATCAGACAAAGTAACATCTTTGTAGCCAGAATAACTATTTCGGTCGCTAGTGATATTTAATTCATCAATACCTTTTGTGGGGAGTTTGAAGATGTGTTTGGATATGCATTTTGCATTGAGATCATCTGTAACAAAGATGATCGGAGTTGATTGATTATAGTAGTGAGCAGCTGCCAGAATCGTAGTGTCAGGAGTGACCTCCAGGTTAAATTCTTTGATATTTTCCAGAAGATCTAGTGTAGTGAACACTACATCATAACTACCTTCGTGGAAATCAAGTAATCTGGTACAGTTTCTGGCTTTGTATTTGATTTCGGCATCCTTATGGTTGCTTACTTTTATGCTTTCCAGTTCCTCAAGAGTCTTTTGTGAAATAACAAAGTACTCTTGAAAAGCTTTGTCTTGTAGATTTAATAGGGCATTGGTATCAAAAAATAGTCTATATTCCATAATACATACCTCTAGTCAGTAGATTTCTGACGCTTTTGTATTCTTTCTTTATTCTTTTTCCAGTTCTGGAAATCTTTATCATCCGGGTTTTCTCCTAATAACTCCCATGCTTTAAAAGCCAGGGAATTTTCAGCATAATAACTTTTTCCGGAAGACTGTTTGTTCTTTGATGCAACGGTGATTCCGTTGTATTTAGAAGAATTCACGTATCCATTTTTAATCAAAATGTCTACGGCTGCTTTGTTGATGAGTTTAATAATAGACACTTCTTTCTGTTGTTTTTTATGTTAATTTGTGACTATACAGCTTATAGGATAACTACGAGATAATTACATAAACTCTACTAACCTTGGGCATAAGATTTTATCGAGAATTAAAAAATAAGAATTTAGAATTGATCAGGAAGAGAATTAAAAATTAAGGATTCAGCATTGAACATCTTAAACATTAAACATTAATCTTGTTAGAATACATGTCTCTATTTTTTCTACGCGAAAAAACATAAACATATATGAGATAATGATGTTGTATCTATTCAACTAATCATAGTGATTCCAGGTATGATGGTAGGAATCCTTGAGTTTTTCTTATATAACGTTATAAGAGACGTATGTAAATATGTAGTTTTCGTATAATCACAAATGGTATTTCTTTAAGTGAGAAGTCTGTGCCTCTCACTTAAAAAAGGAGTAAGATAGAGTGAAAAAATGGGTATATCGACTAGATTTCTATCCATGTTGTACAGTTAGAAATCTGTAAGACAGAGTCAACTTCACTTGTAAAGCCTTCGATGCGTTCGTGAAGCATTTTAATTTTATCTTCAATGTTGATCGGGTCAACAAGAGAATATTCATTGGCTACTCGGATTGGTTCAATCATTTCTGTGTAGTCTTCTTTTTTTGCTTTCGCTTCTTTTCCGAGCATTGTTTCAATATAGCTATCAATGCGATCTTCCAACAATAGATTGGCTCTATTGGCAGAGTCTTTAGCAGCATCAAATTGTTTACGCATCTGACGAAGCAATTTAATTTCATATTCGATGCTCGATTTTAATTCAATGGCACTAGAGACTGTCATAGATTCTCCATTGACCTCAACCATTGTCACGGCATTCGAGGCGACGATTGCTGCTTTGATTTTAGATCTACGAGTAACTAGATCCAGTACAGACTGATAAGATGCTTGTGCAGCTGTGATGTAATCTTCCTTAGTTACTCCAGGGGCAACTTTCTTTTCGGTAGTTTTGGCTGCGGCTACAAATCCAGCATCATTAATAGCTCTATTGATACGAGCATCTAACAGATTAAGTTCATTCAGTGCTTTTGTTACTAACATTTTTTCTGTATTCATTTCCGTTTTCTCCTTTGGTTCGTTTTTCCAGGATTTTACCCCTTCCATAAGTGTGGCTATCTTCACCTTCAAAAAGCAAAGTAAAACCCTGTGTTTTTTGATGAAAAAAAATTTTTTTTGGTGCAAATTTAGCCTATTTTTTGCGATTTTTTGAATTTTTTGCCATAAATGTCGATGGATCCATTCTCATCTTCCTCCAGAACGTATAAAGGTTCGGAAGACTCTCGAATTAGACTGATTGCAGTCGAGTTACCTATATTAAATAGTAACTTTGTTACAAACTCACCAATATTCAAGTAGTCCTTGGATTCTATCCTTTTTATGAGCCCATAGAGAGTAGAGGTGTTGATCGACATGGTGTTAATCTCCCTTATCAAAGCATCCTCAACTTCAACATATCTTTGATATCGGTCTTTCGTATCTGCAAATCCATTCCATATATAATAGGAAGTGTTCTTGAACTGTTCTATCATATATAATATAGAAGTAATTTGTCTTCGGTTTTCAGAAGAGCGATTGTGGGCAGAAGAGAAGATGCTGGTAAGTGGGAGAGGAGATGAGTAGATTTTAGGGGAGCGGTAGTTGTTAATTATCTCTCTCAAGTAGTCCATAGAGGTGTCATGTTTCATGTAGTTCTTTTTGTCTTCATTGTAATATCCTTTCGTCTTGTCTACATGACCGAAAAAGTATGGCTTAATGGTTTTATTGGCATAATCTTTACGAATCCACTTTTCACGTAATTTTCTAAGTTCATTTTCATTGTTAATATCAAATTCTTTCTTCGCTTTATCTATCTCGATTCCACTCATAACATTCAACTGACAAGCATCATAATAGATTTCTTTCACGTCTTCAAAAGATGCTCCATTATTCAGTTTGTGCCACATCAAAGTTTGTAGCTCCTGTGATAAATTAACGATCTCACCAATTTTATTGACAGAAGTTTTGATGTCTAGGTCAGCTTGTTGTTCTGGGGTATAGTAGCGAATAGATTTTGTTGATTCTACCATAGAGGTAGATACTTTGAAGAGATTATAATTTTTCTCCGCAGCTCTAATTAATAGAGGGTTGTTGGTTAAAAGTAGCGTATCTGAGTCAAAATCTGCACCACTCAAACGCTGTAATATATTTTCACCGATGCTGTTAATACATATAATTTCTTCAGTCAGATTGAAGTACTTATCAATAGTTTCGTGAGCTATGTTGGTCGTGAGTAGTATGTTGGATACACAACAATGCGGACTTCGTGAGCCAAGTAAGCGTTCTCCCGGTTTGAAGCGTTTGCTGTGTACATTTCCTATACCGATCATGCTACTTCCATCAAACTGTCCTATACTCTGGTAAAGCATCTCTAGTGGATTACCTAGAAGAGTAGAGTAATTGCCTTCTACCAAGACATGACCATACAGAATATTATTTTTATATGCTGTGATGGAGTTGTTGCAGAAATCACGGTACAACTTGGTCTTGGTAAATTCTTCATTCGTTCCCATTAATTCAAAAACGATGTCGTTTGTACTCTTCAAATCAGTAGAAACATTACTCAGATATCCCGGATGTTTTACATGATTACGGAATACGACAGGATCAGTCTTTAATAGATCCATGTAGTCTAAAGACGGCTGTAAAAATTCTTTCATCTCTTCACGAGAAAGCTGTAGGGTGTTGAGAAGTTGGTAGTGAGTCTGTACCATTGTGCCTTCCCAGAAATGAGTTTTCTTCTCGTGTTTGACTACACCAAAGGTTGTACCTATGGAACGGAGCCATTTCTTTTTAGTACCGAATTTCAGGTACTTGATGCTACTGGGTGTAGTGATCAGTTTGATTTGAGAAATATCAGTAGCCAGTGTAAAACCATTGAGTTGTTCAATAGAAGTGATACCATGATCAGAGAAAAACTGTTGTATGTTGGTGTTGAAGCAGCAGGACTTGAAAAAGAAGTTACGCAGCAGGATCATGCCATACTGTGCATATTCTCCCATGGCAGATACATCAATCAGTGATTCACCATCCCAGATAGAATTTTTGATTTTCACGGTTTCTTCTCCGGTTACTAAGTTACCGTCTTTGATTTTGGTAGCAATGACCGTGTCAGTGAAGATGCTTTCATAATCGTCTATGATTAAAATACTTTCGGGAGAGATTTCTATAGTATCAATAATAGAACTAAGAGTTAGAGCAATGTATGCTTCAAGTGCTGCTAGGTCTATTTGTTGACCTGGAGTAACTTTGATACCGCACATTTCATATCTGTGCATTGCTGGATATAGTTTTTCGTCAATGAAGAGACATTTTCCAACTCGGCTACTACCAGATGATCTTTTGAAGCGTACATAATGTACACCATCACAGTAGAATCCATTTTTATACAAGTCTTCACGTAACTCAGCTACATTTTTGAGTGTGGCGAGTCCTTTAAGCTGGTAGCAGCCATTGGTGTACTCGAAATTTTTACCTAGGAGTTCAGAGGAAACTATTTTATCCATGGCGACAGGTGTGTTTAAGCGAATGGCCAACAGTTCTCCATTTGCAACATAGACACAGTTTTCAAGAGGAACTTCTCTAAATCGGTAGCCATATTTGATATAAGTATCATTACCGATCATGTTATATTCTTTGACACTATACTTAAAAGTTACATTGATGACACGAGTAGAATACTCATAACCATTACTCTCGAATGAGAAGTCCTTCTTTCTATAAGTTGAGAGATAAACTTGACGAAGTTTGATGAGATCCAGACTATAATCCATCGTGTTGATGAATTTATTCATGTTCACGGTTCCATCAGCACATATTAAACTATAATCAGAATCAGGAGAGTTGATGAGATGATTAGAAATATAGAGATCTTTTGCATCCAGAGAAGGAATGCGAATGCCTTGTTCTGTCAATTAATCACGTCCTTTTTTTAGTTAATCAGTCTATTCACGCATTCGACGAATACGCTTTGGAGTTCTGGGTAAGTTCTGATGAGAGTAAGTTTTGGAGTGTTTGGGTATGATGACCAGTCTACATCCATCATTTTGTAAACTGTTTTATAAAGATTGAGAATATTAGAGTTGTAGTCTTTAACTGCGAGTTGACCAAGATTGGTAAGAGCATCTGAGAATGAAGTGATACTTTCTAGTTCTTTGTGTGTTTGGAGAGAGTCGATGATTTCTTCTGCAGTGGAGATGAAGAGTTGAGTGAGAACTTTACTGTTTAAGATTACAGTGAAAGGACTACAGGTCGTATTGTGGATTTGATTGTAATGTGTAGTACAAGACCAGACGTTGATGTTATGTTTTTTAAGGATGAGGTTGTATATTTTCTGGTACGGAGTTTCTTGAGTATCAATTGCTCCCCATAGTGTAGCAATCTGAGTAGCCAGATTCACACACTTAGTTCTGGTATCAATATAGGTTTCAGGAGCGATGAAACATGGAAGACATTCTTCATAAGTAATAGGTGAGGCATTAGAGTTGGTCGCTTTGAGCATGAGATCCATTTCATAGAATTTCTCCACCAGGTTCGCTTCCACATCCTTAATTCTATCCTCCAAGGCAAGTACCATGTTAGGTGTAGCGACACCAGTAGTACTATAGCTGCCGGTCTTACGAATAGATGGAAGTACTTCTGAGGTGACCCATTTACGAAACCGCTTAGCGTTCGGCTTATCGCTTCTCAAAATTACTGCGTAAAGTCCGCTTTCTGTGATGAAGTTTGTTTCTCCAACACGACCGCCTAGATTTAATCTAGTCACTTCGTCTTCTTCTAATCTTTTGGCAACATCTGTCGCATTTTTGATTTCTAATGCCTTGCAAATATCCATTAAGCAAAACATTGGTTCATCATCTTTTATTACTGTGCGGATTTCTCCAAACTCCGGGTTGTTAAAAATTGTCATTTCGTTCATATTATGCATCCTTTCTATTATTTAAAATTGTTGTTTTATGGATAGTTGCGTCATCACGGATAGAAGAGTACCAGAAGTCGAACACTTCTATAATAGCTTGATCTAATCCTGATGTTTCTTTGAGATTCCATCTTCCTCGTGGAACATCTTCTACATG
>CAYSYT010000007.1:0-40422 GCA_964435195.1 uncultured Christensenella sp.
TTCTTCAACAACTATCGTCCTCAGTTCTATTTCAGAACGACCGACGTTACCGGTTCTATTCAACTTCCCGAAGGCGTTGAAATGGTTATGCCCGGCGACAACATCACTATGTCCGTTAAACTCATAACCCCCATCGCTATGGAAGAAGGTCTCCGTTTCGCTATTCGTGAAGGCGGCAGAACGGTAGGTTCCGGCGTCGTTTCCAAAATCGTTAAATAATTTTGGAAAACGGTTTGTAACCGTGTAAATCACGGTTTATATCAAAAAATTAAAAGTCGACGAATTTTCGTCGACTTTTTTTGTTGTGGTGAATTATACTATTAAACGCAACACTGTGCGATGAACAAAATTGCCGTTATGTTTGGTTTGTAAAAAATATTCGGTATAATATTTCTTAAAAATTTAACGTAGCGGTTTAGACAAACCGTTTTGCATCGGTGTCAAGGAAGCGGTTAGGATATAAAAATAAGTAATATAAAAAAGTTTAATGCGTTTAATCTGCCATGATTGACCGACTGATATGCCTATAAATAAAGTAATTTTTATTAAATCTTCAACAATAGTACACAAATCGGAAACGTGTCTACATTGACACGCGGGGGGGGGGTGATGTATACTTTTATGGTAAAATACTTAATATTTTACGATTTGGAGGGCTTTATGTTAAAGAAGATAGGCGCAATATTATTGTGTTTAATGATGTTACCGTTGTTCGCTTGTGCGGATTCTGTTTCATCTGTAGAAATCGAACTTACAAACGACGTAATTTACTTAACGGAAGGCGAAAGCCAAGAGATAGGAATTTCTGAATTTACCGTTGACGGCGCAAATGCAGATAAGTCTTTAATTTCTTTTAAGGTTGCCGACGAAAAAATCGCAACGGTTACAAACGGAAGCGTAACGGGTGTGGCAGAAGGCGACACGGTCGTTACCGTTTCGTATTTGAATAAAACCGAAAAGGTTTTTGTAAGCGTATTAACGGATGAAGAAGCGCAAAACAAAACCATACTCGAACTTTCCGATAAAAAAGTTGATATGCGGGTAGGGGAAGATTACGATGTAAACGTAAGTAAATTTACTTTAAACAACCAAAACTTAGATAAATCGTTGCTTGTTTACGAGAGCGATAATGAAAAAGTTGCAACGGTAACTGACGGAAAGATAACAGCCGTCGGGTTGGGCGACGCCGTAATAAAAGTTTCGTATGGCGGAACGTATAAAGAACTTATAGTTTCGGTTGATTCTTATCCGGAAATAGCGTCTATGAACGCCGTTGAAAATATGACGGCAGACGCCGTAAAAATTCACGGACGTTGTTTGAGAAAAAACGGCAAGTTGATTTTCGATAACGTTAATTCGGGCTTGGAACTTTGGTTTTACGGTACGGAATGTAAGGTTAATTTCGACGTTGCGGAAACGACAGGCAATTATAACGGAGTCGTTCAATACAGTTATTTACGCGTATTTATCGACGACCAAATAAAAGAAGGCTATCAGGTAGACGTAGAAGAACTCAACGTTTCGGGAAAACGCATCGCGCTTACGTCGTTAGGCGAAAACGTTACGTATACGCTTGCAAGCGGATTGAAAGAAGGCTTTCACAGAATACAAATATTAAAAGCCTCCGAACAACGTCTTAACGGCGATACCAGATGGGTAGTTACCGCGCTTAATTCCGACGCAAATTGTCAAATATTAAAGACGAAAACAGAAAACAAATTAAAAATAGACTTCTACGGCGATTCCATTACCTGTGGCGCGGGCGCGCTCGGAGAACAAGCAAAAGGTGACTATATTACCAACGATAATGGCGACGGTACAAAAACCTATGCGGCGTTTACGGCAAGGGCGCTTAACGCCGATTGCAGCGTTGTAAGTAAGAGCGGACTTTCAGTTTCGGCGGAGCTTACGGGTAAAGATTTAAGCCTTAAAAAATGTTGGGATAATTATTCTATTCATAATAGCACTAAATACCAAATAGATTCCGAAACCGATTTGGTTGTTATAAACCTCGGTACTAACGATACTAACGCCGTTAGTCAAGGCAAAACCGATTACGCAACCTTAACTACCGATATCGTTAACGTTCTGACGGAAATGAAACAAAAATACACCAAAGCGAAGTTCGTTTGGTGCTACGGTATGATGAACGAAATTCCGGCAACCAAAAACGCCATAAACGACGCGATTACTCAAATGGGCGGAGAAGATGCAGGTTTCTATTACTTGACTTTAACGGTTGATACTACCGGCGGAGCAACGCACCCGACGGTAAACGGGCATATCGCATCGGCAAGAAAATTGGTTAGTTTTATCGAAGAAAAGAATTTAGCGCCGAATACCAAAACAGGCGCGCTTTCGGAGAAAAAGATAAACGTATCGAGTGATTTCGGTGTGGCAGGCAAAGTATCTAAGGATTTCGGTATATTCGAATATTCGCACGTTACCAAAGACGAAAACGGCAATCCCGATTGGGGTTTAATTCCTGCCGCGTCTTGGGGAGCGTACGTTCCTGCCGGTACGGGATATATAACCTATAAAATTCAAGCGGACGAAGGGTACACCTTAAAAGATTTGGAACTTAATTTCGATGCCGTTTACGGGCATTGCAATGTAGGAGAATATTACGGAAACACTAACTTAAAAATTTATACGAGTACCGATAACGCGACTTGGAAATGCGTATACGATATGTTTAGAATAAAACACGACGGTATCGGAGGTTGGGTTACTTATAACGATTGCGTATTCGATTGTTCGGAAACTACCGACGGGCAAAACGTGGTTTATATAAAATTCGAGTTGGTTCAACCGAGTTTCTCGGCGCTTTCGTCGGAACATCAAGCGATGGAGGGTATTGCAAACAGTGAAAATCAAACGATTGTGCTCGGATACGTCGGCATAAGATTGCATAAGGTATTGATAATCGGTAAGCAAATAAAAAATTAAAGAAAAACCGTTCCCGTGAAAATTTCACGGGAACGGTAATTTTTTAAGAGTTTAATTAAAACAAATCTTTATACGCTTTGCCGAATTTGAAAACGGGCGTTTTAGACGCGGCAATTTGAATTTTATCGCCCGTTTTGGGGTTAATGCCTTCGTGAGCGTCTTTTGATTTAATTTCAAACGTGCCGAAGCCTGAAATTTGAATTTTTTCACCGTTTTTCAAACCGTCTGTAACGGCGTCGATAAAACAATCGAAAAAGTCCGACGCCTCTTTAATGGTTAAACCGGCGTTGTTTGCTATTGCTCTTATTAAATCACTCTTATTCATATACTAAAACCTCCAAATGTTTCTTATTGATATTATAACATATATAATAATTTTTGCAATATTTTTTAAAAAATAACGGCATAATTTTGTGTTTTTTTTGTTTTTTTGTTCTAAACGGTTGAAATATCGTCTATACTTGACTTTTTAAGCGTTTTGTTTTATTATTATCTTAATCGGTGAATAAAAATGAGCGTATTAAACGTTGCGGAAGTTTTAAATTCTCTTGTCAAAGGGTATAACTCCGAATTAAAATTCAATACCGTGTTTTATCAGGGCGAATTTAACGCATTGACTAAACGCGTAATTTCGGAAATCGCGCCGTACGGAAAGGTCGCTTTCGTTTCGTACGAGACTTCTTTTACGTCTACGGTAAAACCTCTCGCCGCCGAACTCGGAAAAAACGGAAACAAAACGGTCGCAATGGTTTTTAAAAACGGCTCGGATGATACTATTAAAAGTGCGTCCAGATTATTTGCCTTACCCGAAGACGTAAGGGCGGTCGTAACCGTGGACGCAGGGCTTTACCGATTGTGTTCTTATTACGCTAATATAAAACGCATACCCGTGATTTGCGGAATTTTTTCTTTTGACGTGCGTGGCGTTTGCGATAACGACGTGTTTTTGAAAAACGGCGACAAGGTAGATAAAATTCGTATAAATACCGACAGATACGTTATTATCGACCAAAATATTTTAACCGACTCCGCCGATTTTTATAACGGTTACGCTAACGTGGTTTCGAGAACGGTATCTTTAATAGATTACAGAATGGTTTGCGCTAACGACGGAAGGAATCCTTCGCCTTATTTATATAATCATTTTAGAAGTGCCGTGGTAGAAACTTTTAATCTTGACTGGTTGACTGAAAAAGAGCGCAACGCTTCGTTGCTTAAAAACACTCTTACGGTAGAGTTGATAAACGCTTTATCGCAAGGTCGGTTTATAACCGAGTCGGCTGAAACGGTAGTCGTAAGGCTGATTAACGGCTTTAAGGCAAATTACGATTACGGCTTGTTACTTTATGCGTCGGCAAAAATTCTCGGCGTATACGACGCCTATTTTAACTGTAAATCTTCCGTACTGTTGACTATTACCGATTATAACGGAATAATAGACGCTTTAACGGATGATTTCGGCTTAAACGAAGGTCAGATTACGGAAGAATTGAAAATTCAAATCGCCCGTGCTAAAAAAGGCAGAAGCCGTTCGGAAGGCGCAAAGTTCAAAATAAAAAAAGAAGTCGCAAATCTATACGCGTTAAGTCCTCAAACGCTTAAACGGTTTACCGAAACGGGCGGTAAGTTCGAATTCGAAAAAGCGCGGTTGAAAAGCGCGTTGAAACATTGCGGTGATTTTTACGGTTTTAATACGATGTCGCTTGCGAGAGAATCGGGTGTAACCGAATTTATAAAATAAAGTTAAAAAGCGGCGTCGCAAGTATATAATACCTTCGGTGTATTCGGATAAATCTTTCGATATTAAAAATTATAGGTATAAATAAAATTTTTTCAGGCAATACTCTCTTCGGTGAAACGGAGAGGGTATTTTTATGTTAAAAAAGATTATTTGTTTAGCCGTATGCGTTTTTTCGCTTTTCGGCGTTTGGGTTAGCGGAAGAACTCCAGTATTCGCGGAATATTCCGATTCGTACGAATTGTACGTCGGTTCGGCGTCGTCTAACGCTCGTATAATAACTGTGGACGAAAAAAGTTTTCCGTTCGTGCAAAAGGTCAGCGGAGAGGGCGTTACGTTAGACGACGATATAACCGTTCAAGAGATTACGGGAAAATTCGACGCTAAACTTATTTTTACCGAAAGCGTAGCGGAAGGCGTAAGTTTCTACGCTTATTCGGAAAAAATCGGTTACGAGGCAGTGGTTAGGGGCGAAAAGGTTAACTTGCACGTTTTCGTCGGTAAAGACTACGTGAAAGTCGGTTCGCCGATAATATACGGAAGTTTTTAACCGACAGGTATATAAAAAATTTTTTCGGCAATAATTTAACAAAACATTTATTTGGAGGAATAATATGAAAAAATCGACAACAAAAGCAATATCTTTTATTAAAAGAAACACGGTTTATATCGTTTTGGCGTTATGTATACTTGCGGTAGGTTTATCCGCAATGCTTATGTTCCTTACCGACGGCGCAAAACCCGATACCGAAATAAACAACTCCGTTGACAACGAGCAAACGGAAGTGCCCGACACCCCCGTGGACAATCCGTCGTTACCCGTCGAACCGGACGAGCCCGTGGACGCGGTTGTAATTTTTGCAATGCCCGTTTCAAAAGTTTCGTCGGTAAAAGAATACAGTTCCACGGTGGTTTTCAATTCCACTCTAAAACGTTACGAAAGCCATTTGGCGATTGACTTTTTCGCCGACGAGGGAACGGACGTTTTAGCCGTTTATAAAGGAACGGTCGAAAGCGTGGAAAACACTCTGCTAAAAGGCTTTACGGTCGTTATAGACCACGGCAACGGACTTAAAACAGTTTACAATTCGCTTGCAAGCGGAGACGTAACGGTTGGACAAACGGTTTCCGCAGGCGACGTTATAGGTAAAGTTTCCACGAGTAACCGTCAGGAATGTAACGAAGGCGCTCATTTGCATTTCGAAGTACAAGAGAACGGTCAAGCAATTGACCCGTCTAAATATTTAACTATCGAAGAAAAGTAAATAAAAGTTATTTTTATAATAAATTCCGAATAAAATAGTTTTAAGACAAACCTTTTATTCGGAGTTTTTTTATGAAAAAAATAACTGTCGCAACGGCTTTTATACTATTAGTCGGTTGTATTTTTCCCGTTTTCGGGTGCGTAAGTTCGATTGACGATAAATGTTCTTACGAAATAACTTGTGTTTTGACTGACGGAAACGTTATAGAGGGCAATGAAAAAGTAACCTTTTTTAACGATACCGAAAATTCCGTAAATCAGTTAAAATTCAATCTTTTCGGCAACGCTTTCCGTAGCGGAGCAAAATATTCGCCGATAAGTCCGCAGTATATTTCGAGCGCGTATCCGCACGGAATAAATTACGGCGGTATGGAAATTTCGGAAGTTAAGGTAGAGGGCGTTAATACTGAATATTTTATCGAAGGGGAAGACCGAAATATTTTGACCGTACCGTTAAGCGAGGAAGTTTACCCGGACGAAAAAGTTTGTGTGGAAATACAGTTCGAAACGGTTCTTGCAAACGTCGTAGCGCGAACGGGATATAACGACCATACCGTAAACGTTGCGAATTTTTACCCGATTTTGTGCGTTTTGGACGAAGACGGTTTTTACGAGTGCGTTTATTACGCAAGCGGCGACCCTTTTTACAGCGACGTCGCCGATTATAAAGTAACGCTGACGGCTAATAAAAAATATACGGCGGCGGCTTCCGGCAAACTCGTTAAAAGCGCGGAGGACGGCGATAATCGCACTTGCGTTTACGAAATAGAGTCCGCGCGGTCGTTTGCTTTCGTGCTTTCGGAAGAATTCGAACGTATTACGGATAATTCTACGGACGTAGAAATAAATTATTATTTTTATAACGACGCTTTCCCCGATAAATCGCTTGAATACGCAATCAAAAGCGTAAATTTGTTTACGGAAAAATTCGGTAAATATCCATATAAAACTTATTCCGTCGTTCAAACGGAATTCGTTCAGGGCGGAATGGAATTCCCCGCGCTCGTTATGATTAGCGACGATTTGGAAGAAAAGGCGTACGGAGAAGTCATCGTTCACGAAACCGCTCATCAATGGTGGCAAACTACCGTCGGAAACAACGAAATAAAGTACGGGTTTTTAGACGAAAGCCTTGCGGAATATTCCGTGGTGGTTTTTTACGAGAATTACCCCGAATACGGCTACACGAGAGAGTTTTTAATAGATTCCGCGTATAAGACGTATAAAGTTTTTTGTACCGTTTACGATAAACTTTACGGTAAGGTCGATACTTCTATGTTGAGAACGCTCGCGGAATATTCGAGCGAATACGAATACGTAAACATAGCCTACGTTAAGGGTTGTATAATGTTTGACACGATAAGAAAAACCGTCGGCGAAGATAAGTTTTATAAAGGACTAAGAAAATATTATTCCGATTATACTTTTTTAAACGCCACGCCTTACGATTTGGTCGGAGCGTTTGAAAAAACGGGTTCGGATACAAACGCGTTTTTCGATTCGTTTTTTCAAGGCAAAGTTATATTGTGATAAAAAGGGGAATTATTTTGAGAAATAACTCAAAAATTCCCCTTTTTAATATTTAAATAAATATTATTTATTGACAAAGCACCGTTAAAATGGTAAACTTAATAAGTATATTGTTTATACTGCATTTAAAGGAGTGCTTTTATGAAGAATAAATTTTTCAAAATAATGTTGCTTTCCGTGGTGGCGATACTTTCGGCGTGCTGTTTGTTCGCTTGCGCGGACGACGGTTCGTCGACTACGAAAAAAGGTCTTTTTATGAAAAAGATGAGTGGCAACGATACTTATACCGTTTACAAATACGTTGACGACGGAACGTTAACCGACGGCGTTCTCGATATCGCCGCCGTCGCGGGTGAAGATAAAGTCGTAAGCAGAATTAAAACCAACGCTTTCTACGGCGCGGACAATATTAAAAAACTTATCGTTCCTTCGACGGTTACTCAAATCGACGAAGGCGCGTTTGCCAATATGAAAAACCTTCAAGAATTAGTTATACCTTTCGTTGGCTATAACGCAAATTCCGATACCTATTACGGCGAAAGCGCGACCGCCGCGGATAAATCGGTAGATAAAATGAGAACTTTCGGATATATGTTCGGCACGGAAGAATATCACTTCGCTCAAAAAGCAACACAGGTTTACGACGGAAACGATAGCAGTTTCGATTACTACGTGCCGATAACTCTCCGCAAAGTAACCGTTATGCCGGCAAACGATTATGGCATACCGATGTATGCTTTCTATGGTAACACGGCTATAAATACCGTGGTTTTGGGCGATAAGGTAAATGCAATCGGTGATTATTCTTTTGCAAACGTTATGTATCTTTCCGACCTTGTCGTTACCGCTAACGTAACGAGAATAGGCAAAGGCGCGTTTAAGGATTGCGGTAAATTGAATACGGGACTTGATTTATCGAACGCAACCGCTCTTCTGACTATCGGCGACAACGCTTTCGAAAACGCAGGTATAAAAAATATAACTATTCCGTCTAACGTAACTTCAATCGGACAAAGGGCATTTAAGGGAAGCAAAATTAAAACGTTGAATTTAGGCAACGTAACCGATATAAGCGCGTCTTTATGTTATGATTGCGAAAGTCTTTTAAAGGTAACCGCTAATAACGTTACAAGCATCGGAACGTTTGCTTTTTACGGTTGTAAGTCGTTGTCGTCGTTTAACAGCAATGATGAAAACACTGTTAACCTTGACGGAATAGCCTATATCGGAGGTAGTTCGTTTATGGAAATCAAAAAACCAAGCGAATCGTTTAGCATATTGAATCAAGGCATTTTGAATCTTTCCGATTCGGGATTGATTTAATCGTCCTTGTAGATATTCGATAATATACACCCCGAAAGGTTTATCGCTTTCGGGGTGTTATAATACAAGTGAAAAAGAGCAAGCGCGAAGCATTTGCAGTCTTTTGAACGTAGTTTTTCAACAGAAACGGCGGATTGCGACAGCAAGACGCAAGGCACGATAGTTGCAACAAAATTTTTAATTTTGTCACGTTTCAATGTTATAATATAGGCGAAAAAGTTTGCTCGCAAGGGCTTTTTCACGCCGCATTTCAACGAACTGCCGTTATTTGCGTTTAGCAAATAACAAAATCGACAGCGACGCAAAAATTTATTTTTGCAAGCAAATATATTTCGATTGTACTACGGTGAAAAAAATCGGCAACGAAAGTTGCCGATTTACTTTTGCCAAAATAAAATTCAATTAGAAAGGGTTACGCTTTGTAACGTGTATACCAACGCGCCCATACTGTCGAACGTTCCGTACGTCATAAGCGGGTAAACGTATTTTACCATATACGCTCTGTTCGTGTCGTTTGAAAGCCCCGCTACCTTTTCGTTTTGAATAAACAAAATTTGAGGTCTGCCCGAATTTTCCGTTGAACTCAATCCGAAAGAAACGTATTTGCAAGGAATGGAATAAGCGTTGCCGTTTATCGTTACCGATTCGTTTGCGGTGTCGAAATGGGTAACCGATAAATCCTGTGCGCTACCGTATACGGGGGAAACCGTCGGGAGGGTTGAGGATTGAGTTTGATTATCGGTTGGTGCGGTAAGCGTGGTATTTCTTATAGCGAAAAGCAGTTGCGTATTGTCAACGTATTTTTTGTAACCTTTATCGTAAGATTTCGACGTCGGTTCTTGTCCGTTTAGCGTAGACGTTATAGTGTAAGAATTTTTACCGAAAACGGTAACGTATTCCGCTTTTGCTTCGCTTATCGATATGCTGTCGTTACTTTTGTTTATCAAAGTATTTTCGCTTACGGATTTTGCGTATATCGGTGTGTAAGACGCGTTTGCCGTGCCGAAGAAAACGTCGGTAACGATTTTTTCGGAATGAGGTTCGTCGACCTTATCCGCATATGTGTAATATACTTTCAAATTAAATTCCGTATGAAGGTATATTACGGTAGACTCTATATCGGAAAAAATGTCGTTATTTTCAAGCTCGACGGGAATACTTGCGTCGCTTTTGTTTATAACTTTCAAAGTTTCGGTATAAGTTCCGTCGTCATAACGGAAAAAATCAGTTAAACCGTCGCTCTTTGAAAAACTGTAACTTCCGATTTTCAAGTTATCGGTATAGGTTATTTTGTAGGAAAGGGTTTCGGTTTGCGTAGTTGCGTCTTTGCCGTCGTTCCAAGCGTTCGTAAAACTCAACGAATTTTCAGAAACGCAACTGCACCCCGTTAAAGCGATGATGCAAACTGTAACGATTGCCACTATTATTTTTTTCATTTACATAACTCCGTAATATTTTTAACGTATAGTTTACAATACAAGAAGTGTAAAACGATAGTTTTACGGTAAAACAGAATGTTTTATAAATATTTTGTTGCAAAACAAAATATTAACTTCTTATAGTTTATAATACAAGAAGTTAGCGCTTTGTTTACAAAGAGCGATAACTTCGCGGTATTTCGAACGTAGAATCGCAAAAACAAAAGTTTTTGCGGTGAACCCGTGAGGTTCAAATATTTTATCAAAAGACAAAATATTTATCGACTACAATTTATAATACCATAAATAAAAAAAATTGTAAAACTCTGTAATAAAAAACTTTAAAAGTTTGTAAAATATGTTACAATTATAATATGAATAATAAAGCACGGTTGATTGTAACGGATTCGCAGTTTAACGTTTTTCCTATTTTATGTAGAGAGTTAGACGGTAAAACTTGCGGGCTCGAAGGAAAAAATTTAATATTTTGCGACGAGAAGATTTCGCTTATGGCGGAACGGTCTATTTGCGCCGCGAAAGGCGGCAGTTTTAACACCGACGTTTATTCGTTCGGAAATTATCTGCGCATTAAAAAGAATACCGAGAACGTCCTTTCGAAGGAAGGCTCTGCAATGGAGATAAAGCGTATTCTGACGCAGGCAAATTTGCAATGCTTTTCGCCGTCTAAAACCTGCTTGGCGCCGTCGTTGTTCGAGTTGATTATTCAGTTAAAAAGCGCAAAGGTAACCCCGCAGGAAATAATGAAAGCGTCGGAAAATACCGACGGCGTGTTGAAAAACAAACTTCGCGATATTTACGAGGTTTTTACGGGGTATGAAAATTTCTTAAAAGAAAACGGGTTCGAGGACCAGAGTTCTGCGCTCTCTTATCTTCCGGAAATTATAGAAAACGACCCGTCCGTTAAGAGTGCCGACGTATATTTGGTCGGATTTTCTTCGTGGACAAATCAGGCGAGGGGCGTAGTTTCCGCACTTTTGAAAAACGCAAAAAGCGTTACGGCAATATTGACGGACGGAAAAAATAAAAATCTGTTCGTGGGCGAAACCGTTTGCGCATTTAAAACACTGTGCGCGGAAAGAAAAATCATTTGCGAAGAATTCGAGGTTTTCGGCGAATATTCCGTAGAGGGGAAAATTTTATCGGAAAATATATTTAATCCGTACGCTTTTGCCAAAGAAAAAACGATTACGGATAACGTTCTTTGTTTTTCTCCCAAAACCGTTCGCAGCGAAGTCGAAACGGTTGCCGAAACGATAAAAGCGCTCGTTATAGATAGGGGGTATCGTTTTAAGGATTTTTCGGTTGCCGTTTCCGACGTAAACGAATATAGGGACGATTTATCTTACGTTTTCAATCTTTTGGGAATTCCGTTTTTTTTGGACGAAAAAAAGAAGCCGGAAAGACATCCGCTTATAACTCTTATAATTTCGTATATCGACGTTTTCCGTAAAAATATGGAGAGAACGGCTCTCGGTTCTTTTTACAAAAATCCGTTGTTTTGCGACGATAAAACGTTAATAGACGGGTTTGAAAATTACGTTATAAAATACAACGTTAACTTTTCCGGTTTTAAAAAAGAATTCGTTTTCGAACGGGAAAACGAAAATACCCTCTCTTACGAAAATCTGCGTAAAGAAATTTGTTCTTGCTTTACGCGATTCGATATAAAAGAATTGCTTAACCGTCTCGATGTGAAAAATAAGTTGGTTTATTTTTCGTCGGTGCTAAACGGTTTGGGTGAGTACGAGGAACGCGCCGTAAACGAGCAAATTTACGACGCGACGATTAAAATTTTAGACGAAATGCAGAAATTGCTCGGAAACACGGAATTATCGTTTAACGAAATTAAAAGCGTGTTTTTAAGCGGCGTTATGGCGATGGAGTTATCCATAATTCCGCAGTATAACGACGCGGTATTCGTCGGGGGCTATAAAGAAGTCGCTCTTGCCAGCCCCAAAATATTGTTTGCCGTCGGTTTGACCGATAAAGTTCCGTTTTATAAAAACGACGTTGCGTTGTTATCTGACGGAGAGATAAACAGACTTTCGGAAATAAACGTTTTGGTAGAACCTAAAATTCGCGTGGTCAATCAGCGTACTTGCGAAAGCGTGGGGTTAGCGGTTTCGGCGTTTTCGGAAAAACTGTTTTTATCTTACCCTGCGGTGGGAAACGACGGAAAGAAAAACGCAAAAAGCGAAGTTATTTTATATGCGGACGGGCTGTTTACCTTAAAAAAATATGCATATACGAACGGTTATCTGACCGAACGTCAGGGACTTATTAACTTTGCAAAGGAATACGGTAAATACAGTTCGGGCGAGTTAAACGATTATTCTTTCGCAAGGGCGTTTATGGAAGTTAAACGCGACGGCGGAGAGTTGTATTCGGTATTAAAGAACGGCGACAGAAAAACCGAAGAAAGAATAAATTCCGTCGGCTCGCTTATAAAATCCGTAACTTCGCCCACTACGTTGGAAGATTATTATAAATGCCCGTATTACGCATTCGCGTCGCACGTTTTAAAATTGAAAGAAAGAGAAGACGGATTTATAAACGGACTTTCGGTAGGTAATTTTATTCACGTGGTATTGGACGCTTTCGTAAACGTCTATAAAGACGTTACGGAAAACAACTTCGAACGCTTGTTTAACGAAATCGTAAATAAGGTTTTGGAAAGAGAAGAGTTTGCGAAATACAACGTTTCTCCCGATACTCGCGTTCTTCTCGACGGGGTGATACGGGAAGCCGAAAAACATTGTAAAAAAATATATTACGATATATCGAATTCCGCGTTTAAGCCGTGCGCTACCGAGAAAAAATTTCTTACGCCGATAACCGACGCGGTAACGCTTACGGGTAAAGTGGATAGAATAGACGTTTTCGGCGATTATTATATGATAGCGGATTATAAAACGGGGAAGACGGATTCGGGCGCGAAAGGGTTGTTCACGGGCAATAAATTGCAATTGTATTTGTATGCCAAAGGTGTGCAAACCGCTGCGGAATTGAACGGTAAAACGCTTGCGGGAGCGTATTATTTGCCGCTTAACGACGATTATAAATCTTCTAAAACGGCAAAAAAAAGCGAATACGACGGAAAAATACTTGACGCTGCCGATATAGTTAACCCCGGTGTTGACGACTCCAACGTGGTTTCGGGCAACGTACTGAATGCATACGTAGATTATGCGTTAAAAATATCGCAAAAAGCCGCCGAACAAATGTCGGAAGGAGTTATTGCCGTATCGCCGTATCAAGGCGCTTGCGAGTATTGTAATTATAAAGGACTTTGCGGTAAATCCGACGGGGAGTGTCGTACGGTAGAAAAAGTCGACGACAAAGTTATCGAAGAAGCGGTAAGGGAGGAAAATGATGTCCGAGCCAAGTCTTAAAAAAGAACAATTGCAAGCGGTTAACCGTAACGGCGGAGATACGTTGGTATCCGCTTCGGCGGGTAGCGGAAAAACGCACGTTATGATTTCGCGTGCGGTACGGTTGGTGTGCGAAGGACAGGCGTCCGTGGACGAAATTTTAGCGGTTACGTTTACGGAAACCGCCGCCGCCGATATGAAAGAAAAACTCAAAAAAGAGTTGATAAAGAAAATAAATACGACCAAAGACGAACGCCTTGCAAAACAGTTGGGGCTTTTGCCTACGGCGAATATTTCCACTTTGCACGCTTTTTGCGTCGGACTGATTCGCTCGTATTTTTTCGAATGCGGAGTGTCGCCCGATTTCGCTATTGCGGACGATTCTGTGTCTTCTTCCTTAAAAACCGACGCGGTAAACAAACTTTTCGGCGAAAAATACGCTTCCGCCGACGATGATTTTTTAACCGTACTTAATTTTCACAGACACAAACGTTCCGACGCCGTGTTTAAGGAACTGATAATTTCTCTTTACGATTTTTGCGAATCGGAAGCATACCCCGACGGATTGCTTGACGAAGGGTTAAAATATTGTACGGAAAGCGGATTTAACGAACTTTTGAAAATTTTCAAAGAAAAAATCGATGCAACCTTAATAAAAATAAAAGCAACGCTCGAAAGTTTAAATTCCGTTTTCGACGGTAAGCCTAAACTCGAAGAACTTAAAAATACGTTGATTGACGATTTGGACTCCGTTTTGAGTAGCGACGACGTTTACGTCGTAAAAAAGTTTCAAGATTATAAAAGAGATTTTTTAAAGGTCGAAAGGGCGCTTTCGGAAGAAGAAAAAAACGGCAAAGAAATTTTGAAAAATTGTCGCGATTTAATCAAAAAAAATATCGAAACGTATAACGAATATTTTACCGATAGGGAAGAAGACGGAAGGCGGTGCGTTCAGCAACGGCTTCATTTACGAATTTTATCTCAATCCGTAAAAAGATTTACCGAAATATATTCGCAATTAAAACGTGACGAAAACGTACTCGATTTTGCGGATTTGGAGCATTTTGCTCTTAAAATTTTGGCTAACGAAGATATTTGCAAAGCGGTTAAAGAACGTTATAAATACGTTTTTGTGGACGAATATCAAGATACTAACGGCGTTCAGGAAGAGATTATAAATTATATTAAAAACGATAACCTGTTTATGGTCGGAGACGTAAAGCAAAGCATTTACGGGTTCAGAGGGTGCAGACCGGAATTTTTTCAAAACAAATTTAACGTTATGAGCGATACGGAAGGCGCGACCGTAAAACTGAATTATAACTTCCGTTCGTCGAAAGCCGTTATAGATATGGTCAACAAAGTATTTGATTATTCTATGACAGCCGATTTGTTCGGGGTAGATTATAAAAGCACTTCTCGACTTATAGACGGCGGTATATACGGCGACGGCAACGAGGGAAGAGCAAAGTTTCATTATTTAAAGATAAATAAAGAACGGTCGAAAGAAAAGGAAGTTCCGCGCGTATACGATATTTTAGACGAAATAATCAAAAAGCAGGACGACGTAACCGAAACGGCGGCGCTCGTGGCGAATATTATTTACGATGAATTGCATCAAAAATATTACGACGTAAAAGAGGACGCGTATAAAAACGTAACGCTGAAAGATATAGCGGTATTGTCGAGAAGCAAAAATTCGGAATATTTCAGAGGTCTGGTTTCGGGACTTATTAAAAGGGGAATAGACGTTGAAACGGATTCCGTCGGTGATATTTGCGATTATCCCGAAATAAGGGTGCTCGTTTCGGTTTTAAAACTAATAGACTGTTTCGTTCAAGATATTCCGCTTGCCACCGTTTTGAAAAGCGTTGTAGGCGGTTTTAGCGACGAAGAATTAGCGCGAATAAGTCTTACCTATTCCGATTATTGCAATAGCAATAAAATGCGTTTTACGAGCTTTTACGACGCATACGCCTTTTGCAGAGATAACCTCGATAACGCGCTCGGCGTAAAGTTGAAAAGGTTCGACGAGGAATTTTCGGATTTGCGTAGGTTTGCGGATTTTACTTCGGCGGGCGCGGTTCTCGAAAAAGTTATGGATAAGTGTAATTACAAGGCTTGCCTGTTCGCAAGCGAATTCGGCGAATCCAAGGTCAAACGCGTGGAGCGTTTCGTTTCGGCGTCGTCGAGAGGCGGAAGAAGACTTTCCGTTAAGGAGTTTTTGGATTACGCGGAAACCGACGGCAGCGAGATAAATCTTTCCGAGTGCAACGGCGAAAATTCCGTAAAAATAATGACGGTGCACGCTTCGAAAGGGCTGGAATTTCCCGTCGTTATAGTTTGCGGGTTAGAACGCAGAGCGAACGATTCCGATGAACGCGACGAGGTGTATACCGACAGGTTATACGGGATAGGCGTAAAGTATTACGACCGAGAGGATAAGTTGACTTACGAAACTCCGCTTCGCGGTTTAATAAAGGAGCGTATGCGAGAGGAACGTCGTCGCGAAGAATTAAGGCTGTTTTACGTTGCGCTTACGCGTGCTAAATATTCTTTGCATATGACTTACGTCGGCGGCGAGATAAAACGCAAACTTTTGGATTACGCGGATAGGTTCATAGATTACGTTCCGAACGATTTGGAACGACAAGACAGAACGTTAGACGAGTTGTTGATTACCGATACGGTAGTTCCCGAATGCGACGGGTTCGGCGCGCTTGCGATAGACGGTAAAAAAATCGAAAGGTTAAAGAAAAATTTCGAATACGTTTATCCGTATTCGGCGGATACCGTACTTCCGCTAAAAACTTCGGTAACCGAAACTCTTGAAAATTCCGTTGAATCCCTCGAAGGTTATTCGGTTAAAAAACTTTTTTCCGACGATACAGCCGCAACTAAAACAGACGCTTTAAGGGGAATAACGGCGCATAAACTTTTAGAAAATATAGATTTCGATAATGCCGACGATTTCGAAGGGGAAATCAATAGGATAATCAAAAGCGGAATAATAAAAAAAGAAGAACTCGATAAAATAGATTTGCGTGCGATAAAGCGTGTTTTGTCTAACGACGTGTTTAAAAAAATAAAAGGCAAAAAAACGTATAAAGAAAAGAGTTTCATAGCGCAAGTTCCGTCGTCGGTGCTTTTCGATAACGGGCTTTCGTCATCGGTTTTGGTGCAAGGGGTTATAGACTTGCTCGTTACCGACGGAGATACCGCGAAAATTATAGATTATAAGTATTCTTCGAAGAGCGCGCCTGCGTTAAAAGAAAAATATTTCAAGCAACTTGAAATTTATTCTTACGTAACGGAAAAGGTGCTCGGTCTTAAAGTTACCGAGCGTATTATAGTAAGTTTATTGACGGGCGAATGTATCGCCGTTGACTAAACAAGACCGATTTCGACGTTTTTCGTAAAAATAATCGGGTTGTAAAGGCTTATTATGGTTTTATGAACGAACAAAATATAATAAGTCAACTTCAAAACTTACTTAACGGGTTTTCGCTTTCGGCGGTGTTTTACGGTACGCTTGCCGCCGTTTTGCTCGATTTTGCAATATGCGTTACGGTTAGTCTTATCAAACACGGCGGCTTGAAAATTATGCGAATAGCGTATTCGTGCGCGGCGGTTTCGATAACTTGTTTTTCACTGGCGTTAACGTTATTACTTTCGGAAAAAGTTTCCGTTGCGTCTTCGCTGTTTATTCCTTCCGCGGGGTTAGGACTGGCGGCGGTTCTGTTTTTGCCTTTAATGGCGTTTAACGGCGGAATAAAAGTAAAAACCGCGCATAAAGATTTAATTTCCGCACTCGATGCGGTTGTAAAAAACGGTGAAAATTCCGAAAAAACGCCATCCTTTATACCCGACGGCTTACGTAAATTTTCGTCGGAAACGGACGACTCGAAAACTTTTAATAAAATCGAACCTTCCAACGCACGTTTTACCGTTCCCGAAATTGATTTTTCTCACGTACGCAACGTTATGGAACGCCTCGATTATTTCGGACTTTCGCCGACGGATAGAAATACGGTAAATCAACTTAAAAACACGTTGGCGGAGGCTGAAAGTTTCGGAATCGACGATGCGTTAAAAGGGAAAATCAACGACGGGTTGGGACAATTGCTTAAAATAATGTCGAAATATAACGTATAACCGCATAAAAACCGCCTTGTTTAGAATTAACCTTGACAAAGCGTATTAAAAATGATAAAATACTTAAAAATACTAATAATAACATTGCAACTTAACAAAATTAAAATTTTGATGCAACCGTAGTTGCATTGCGTATTGTATATTAAGATAAGACGAGCACCGTTTTAAGTGTTCGGGGGGGGGTATGTTTTTATGCTTAAAAGGAAGTGGTTATGCGTAATTTTCGCATTGCTGTTTGCGTTTCCGTTTATGATTTCGGCGGCAGGTTGTTCGGAATCGGAAGAGGAAGAAATCTATACCATAACGTATACCGATATAGGAGATTCAACGTTTGAAAGAACAAATCCGTCTACTTATAAATCAACCGATAACGATATAGTTTTATTTAACCCGACGAGAGAGGGCGACGTATTTATCGGTTGGACGGGTACGGGACTAACGGAACCCACGATGAACGTAACTATAAAAAAAGGTTCGTCGGGTAACAGAACGTATAAAGCGAATTGGCAAGACGTTTATAACATAATCTATACTAATATAGACGGCGCGACGTTTGAAAGAACAAATCCGTCTACGTATAAAAATTCCGACGATATAGTTTTATCTAATCCGACAAAGGAAGGCTTCGTATTTATCGGTTGGACGGGTACGGGACTAACGGAACCCACGATGAACGTAACCATAAAGAAAGGTTCGTCGGGCAATAGAATGTATCAAGCGAATTGGAAAGAAGAAAAAGACGAATCCGTTACTTATACGATAACTTATATTTTTAAATGCGGTAGAGAGAATATAGACGCTTCGTTTATAAGTAATTTCGATGATTTGCCTAAAAATTATGATTCGGGTTTTAGTAAAGATATAGCGATATCCGTACCGATTCATCAAAATAATAGATACGTGTTTGCGGGCTGGACGGGTAGCGGTTTAGAAGAAAAGGTTTCAAGTCTTACCGTTACGGTCGGCACTAAGGGAGATTTAAATTTCACCGCAGATTTCGATTATTGGACGGGTTATTATTAAGAACAAAAACCGCTTGCGATTTAATGCAAGCGGTTTTTAACAAAGTAAAACCTTTCCGACATAAAATATTTTATCGGTCGGGAGGGGGCTATGGAAAGTTCGCAGTTAAAAACGGTTAAATTTACGGTTGACGAAAAAGTAGCCGCGGTAATCGGTTGGTTGTGCTTCGGCAGAGGCGGGAAGGTAAACGCCTTCGTTCAAAACTTACGTAGGGCGTTATATTCGGATACGTTAAGGTATACGACAACCGCAAAACTTTTTGCCGAAATAACGGTGGCGGAAGCCGAACGGTTTTTCTTATTTAATAACGCCGTTAAGAATACCGTGTTTTACAAGAAATTTCCCGTTATTCCGCTGTCGTTAAACGGTTACGGCGTAAAAAACGTTTTTTCGGAAGAAAAAATTTTGCTCGACGCATTGTCGGAAAAAATGCTTGTCGTATCCGCGTATTCGAAGGCTATATTGAATTTAACGGAAACCGCAGCAATAAACTTTTTGACCCGAATGAAAGAGGAAGAGGAAAAAGAATTGAACAGGTTAAACGAGCGCTTATGCGAAATTAAAGCCGAAAAATCTTAAAAAAAGTCGATTTTTAACGGGTAAAATTTCAAAATCGTCGATATAATAAATTATTTAATTAAAAAAACCGTTAAAGAATTGCAAATAACTAATTATTGTTGTATAATACAAGCGAACAAACTTGCTTGCAAGGGTTTGTGAGCGCAGTATTTCATCGCGAGCATCTTGCGTTAGCAAGTCGGATTTTTGAAAAAGCCGAAATAAAACTTGCGCGGTTAACAACGCACGATAGGAGAAAAAATGTTTTTCAAAAAGAAAAAGGTCGAAAACGCAGACGTAATAGTCGTTAAAGAAAATTCCTTATCGAGTAAGGCAGAAGGCTATAACAGGCTTAAAGATAATATACTTTATCTTAATGCGGACGGTAACACGAAAGTTATTCAACTTGAATCCGCCGTTGCTCACGAAGGCAAAACCACGGTAGCGTGCAATCTTGCCGTAAGTTTAGGGCTTACCGACAAAAAGGTAGTTATAGTCGATTTGGATTTCAGAAAACCTAAAATCCATCAAAAATTCGGTCTTGCAAACGAAAACGGTCTTGCGGAATATATGCTCGGAACGGTAGAAAAAGAAACCCTTATCAAAAAAACCGAGTACAAGAACGTAGATATAGTTTCCAGAGGAACAAAGATTTATAATTCTTCGCTCGTGCTCGTTTCGGACAAGTTTAAAAAACTTATAGCCGAATTGCGCGACGAATACGATTACGTTATTTTGGATTGCGCACCCGTTTTACAGGTTTCGGATTATATTCATATCGGCCGTGTGTCTGACGGCGTTATATTCCTCGTGGCGTACGGTATGACCACGAGAAAACAAGTTGCCGACGCCGTTAAAGAGTTAAAAAAGAACGGCTTAAATATTCTCGGTACGGTATTTTCCATGTATGACAGAAAGAAAGACAAGGGCTACGGCGATTACGGTAAATGGTATAACACTTATTATAAAAGTTATTATACGGAGGACTCTGAAGAAAGCGACACCGAAAGGAATAAAGATACGGAATAATAACGCAATCTTTAATTTGGAGGTGTGTAATGATAGACATTCACACACATATTCTTCCGTTTGTCGATGACGGTAGCAAGAATACGGACTATTCCGTTTCTCTCGTCAAGGAAGCGGAAAAAAAGGGTGTAACGGATATAATTTGTACACCGCACTATCGGGGGGAATACAAAAAGACTCCGAGCGAAATAATCGCTTCGTTCGAAAAGTTTAAGCAAAAAATAGAAAATGAAAACGTTTCGATAAATTTATATCTCGGTCAGGAAATTTATGCGGGTAGGAATCTGATTAAACTGCTCGAAGATTCCGCCGTTCTCACTATGAACGCCACGCCGTTCGTACTTATAGAATTCGATTTTAACGAGCCTGCCGAAATTATCGAAACGGTTTATGAACTTACCCTTCTCGGTTATAAGCCGATTGTGGCGCATTTCGAACGGTATACTTACGCAACGATAGAAGACGCTTACGAAATAAAAAGGCTCGGCGGATATATTCAGATTAACGCGGAATCTATTATAAAGTTACGTACTCGCAGGTTTGTCAACAAAATGTTTTCGCAAGGTTTTGTCGATTTCGTCGCAAGCGATATTCACGTTGACAGAAAAAATTATATGGGCAAGGCCTTTAAATACATAAAAAAGAAGTTCGGTAATTCCGTCGCGGAAGTGGTGTTCGAATTGAATCCGAAAAAAACTATAAAAGGTTAGACGTTGTCTGACCTTTTTTATAAGGTGAATTATGCAGAAAAAAATAATCGCTATCGGCGGCGGTGAAATAAAAAATAAAACCACGTTGGAAATCGACCGTTATTGCGCGACGCTCGCAAAAATCCGTGCGGGTGAAAAACGTGCCACGGCATTGTTTATAGGCACGGCTTCGCATGACAGTATGCCGTATTTTAACAGTTTCAGAAAAACTTACACGTCGGTATTCGATATAAAAGCCGAAGTCGCGCTTGTGGTTTACGGTGAAATGAATTACGAGCACGTAAAAGAAAAATTCGATAAAGCCGACCTTATTTACATAGGCGGCGGCGATACCGTTTTTATGCTTGAAAAGTGGAAAGAAACGGGGCTTGACAAACTTATTTCAGACGCTTACGAAAACGGTAAAATTATTTGCGGTCTGTCGGCGGGTGCGATTTGCTGGTTTACCGATATGTATACCGATTACGAAATTATGCGCGGGCAAAGTTCGGATTACGTCTTAAAAAAAGGACTCGGTGTTTTAGACGGGGTTATGTGTCCGCATTTTAACGAAAGGGAAAAAGATTTTTCCGAAACTATGCTCTCTAAAAATCTGCCCGATGCGTACGCTATCGAAAACGACTGCGCGATAGAATTTACCGACGGCGTTCCTACGAAGGTTATTTCTTCGGGAGGCAAGGCGTTTTGTCTTAGATGCGGTAACGGTGTCGTGCAAAAAGAGGAAATTAAATTATGAACGCCGTAAATTTCGATAAGGAAATGGAAAAAACTGTATCGGGGTTTAAGGAGAAAAAAACGCTTTTGCTTCACGTTTGTTGCGCGCCTTGTTCCACCGCTTGTATAGAACGGCTTAAAGACTTTTTTAATATTACCGTTTATTTTTATAATCCGAATATGGACACCGCGGAAGAATACGAAAAAAGAAAAAACGAACTGCTTAATTATTGTGAAAAAATCGGCGTTCGCGCCGTGGCGGAAGGTTTTAATCCGGCGGAATTTTATCGTGCCGTACGGGGGCTTGAAAAAGAACCCGAAGGCGGCGAGCGCTGTGAAAAATGTTTTTATCTACGGTTAAAAAAAACCGCGTTAACGTCGATAATCGACGGTTACGATTATTTTACGACCACGCTTACGGTCAGTCCGCTTAAAAACGCTACGGTAATCAACGCCGTAGGACAAAAAGTCGCAGAAGAAACGGGCGCGAATTATTTGCCGTCGGATTTCAAAAAAAGAAACGGTTACAAACGGTCGGTGGAGATTTCTTGCGAATACGGGCTGTATCGTCAAAACTATTGCGGCTGTGTTTTTTCCAAACGGCAACCGCAATCGGCGGATTTATAAAACGTTTTCCCAACTGACCAAAAACGTTTTCGGAATTTGTTCGGAAAGTTCTTTTAATACTTCTAATTTGGAAAGCGCTTCAGACCACATTTCGTCACGTACGAGTATTACCGTTTCGGCAAGCCAAAGGTCTATTTCTTTTATTTCCGTGTGCGGAATAAACGCATGCAGAAATCTTTTTTTCTCTCGCCAATTTTTTTGCGCGGCAATAACGTCGTCGGCGACGGCCGTTTGTCGGTCGGTTTTTTCGTAAAGGCGTTCTACTACCGTATCGAACTCGTCGAATTGCCGTTGAATAAAATTGCTTTCGTATATTGCGCCGACCGTGAGTATTAAAGCGACTATTACCGTGCTTATTAAAGTTTTTACCATTTCACACCTTCCGTTAAAGGAAATTTAAGTATCTTAAAGCGTTGTTTTTTTGTTTTAAAATACACTCTTCCGTTGCCGTCTACCGTCATTACTTCGGTTTTTTTTACTTCAGAACCGTTCTTTTTTACAAAATCCGTTATGCCGAAACAATCGGTTTTTAACTTTTTTGCGTTTATCGCGTTAATTTTTCCGTCGGAAATTATAACGGTCGGCAGGGAATTTTCTTTTTCGCGGTAATTTTTGTTCGGTAGGGCGGAAAGTTTTCCGTTGGATTCGAAAATGGCGTAATCCAAGTCGTCCAAAGAAAAATATCCCGCCGCTCTCATAGATTCTATAAGGTCTTCCACGCCCATGTCGTTGCGTTTTAATTCTTTTAATACTACGCCGTTTTTATCTAAAACTATGCTCGGTTTTCCCGAAACTGCAAGTTTAAAAAAACTTCCGCTTTGCTCGATAAAATATATAATTTGGTGTAATAAAAAAAGCCCTAAAATAGCGACTATTCCGTATATAAGCGGAATGGAAACGTCTGCCATAGGTATACAGGCGAGGTCGGCGATAATAAGCGTTACCACGAATTCGAACGGTTGCATTTCGCCTATCTGACGTTTGCCGAGTAAACGCATAACTATAACGAGCGTTATAAAAATTATCAGAGTACGCAAAAATATGTTTATCATAAAATTAGTATTTTTAATAGCACCGTTTTTATACCGTAAAATTTACTTGACATATTTAATCTGCGGTGATATATTTTATCTACGTAGAGTAGCAAAAGTGCGTTAAGTGTTGCAAAACGGGATGTTGTTTGCAAACGAAAGGGTTTCCCTGCGGTGCTTTTGCGCGTCCGCTATCATTAAGTCGCTTTTCGGCTAAATCTTATCGGTCTCTCTAAAATTAGTTTCGGGAGATTTTTTTATGTCAATTTTGCTCGTCAACGCATTCGATTTTGCGGGTATCTTCGGTAACTTCTTAAAAAGATGGTATTATTACGTAGCGCTTTTTATAGTAATCGCTCTTATCGTTTTTTACGCGTTGAAAAGGAAAAGGAAAAGAAACAGACTTTCGGATACGCAAAAAATCGTGTACACGGCTTTTTTTTCGGCGTTGTCTTTCGTGGCAAATTACTTTACCGTTAAGGTTAGCGACTTGTTTCAAATTTCATTTGTGGCAACCGCCGGGTTTCTTGCCGGATATTTGCTCGGCGGCGGTTTGGGTTTCGTCGCATCTTTTATAGGCGATTTGATTTGCAGCATAGTCGCACCGTTAGGACCGTATAGCCCGATTATAGGCATCGGTACGGGGCTTTGGGGATTTGTGCCGGGCGTTATCTTCGATTGTTTTAACGGAAATCGTTACGTTAAAACGGTAATTTCGTTCGTCGTGTGCTTTTTCCTCAATTCCTTCGTGGTTAACACGTTGGGTCTGTCGTTAATGTACGGTATGAGTTTCGGTAGTTTGCTCGTTTCGTTGCCGTGGAAATTTTTAGCCGTTGCGGTGAACTGTGTGATTTGTGTTTTATTTATGGAGATATTGCCGAAAATTTTGCCGAAAGACAAATTTTCGGATAAATCTTCCGTCGACGAAGATAAAGTTTGACGGATACTAATATTAAATAACGGAGGGATATTTATGAAAAAAAAGGTTTTAATATTGTCCGGTAGTCCGAGAAAGGGCGGTAATTCCGATTTGCTGTGCGACGAATTTATGCGCGGCGCGCTTGACGCGGGCAATACCGTCGAAAAAATCCGCGTCGCCGAAAAAAACGTAGGCTGTTGTAAGGCGTGTTATTACTGTAAAAACAGCAACGGAAAATGCGTTATTAAAGACGATATGTCCGAAATTTTGCAAAAGATGATTGACGCCGACGTTTTGGTTTTGGCAAGTCCCGTTTATTTTTATTCAATAGACGCGCAATTAAAAGCGGTAATAGACAGAACGGTTGCGCGTTGGTTGGAAGTTAAAAACAAAGAGTTCTATTATATAGTAACTATGGCAGACGAAGAAATTTCTTCTGCCGAAACTACGCTCGCTTGTTTCAGAGGTTACGCCGACTGTGTGGAAGGCGCGGTGGAAAAGGGAGTTATTATCGGTAACGGCGCGTATGAAAAAGGCGAAGTTAAAAGCGAAAAAACGGCAGAAGCTTACGCAATGGGTAAAAACGTTTAAAGGGGGAATCGTATGGAGTACGTAGAACTTTATAACGGCGTTAAAATGCCTAAAATAGGATACGGCGTTTATCAGATTTCAAAAAACGAATGCGAACGGTGTGTTTCGGACGCGCTTTCGGTAGGTTACCGTCATATAGATACGGCGCAGAGTTATTTTAACGAAGAAGAAGTCGGTAACGCTCTTAAAAATTCGGGGATTTCGAGAGAAGACGTTTTTTTGACGACTAAGGTTTGGATTGAACGTTACGGTTATGAAAATACTAAACGTTCGGTAAACGAATCTATGAAAAAACTGAAAACCGATTATTTGGATTTGGTACTTTTACATCAACCGTTTTCCGACGTTTACGGTGCGTGGCGCGCTTTGGAAGATTTATATAACGAAGGAACGGTTAAGGCAATCGGCGTAAGCAATTTTTATTCGGATAGGTTGGTTGACATTTGTAATTTTTCCCGCATCAAGCCTATGGTGAATCAGGTGGAAACGCATCCGTTTAATCAACAAATAGAAGCGCAAAAGTGGATGAATAAGTACGGTGTGAAACTCGAAGCGTGGGCGCCTTTCGGAGAGGGTAGAAAAGGACTTTTCGAAAACGAAGTTTTGGCGGAAATAGGAAAAAAATACGGAAAGACGGCGGCGCAGGTTACTTTGCGTTGGGAAATTCAGCGCGGAATAACAGTAATTCCGAAATCCGTACGTAAAGAACGTATGGAAGAAAATTTCAACGTGTTCGATTTTACTTTGTCCGACGAAGATATGACTAAAATTCAAACGCTTGACCAAAAAGAAAGTTCGTTTTTTTCTCATACCGACCCGAATATGGTTGAATGGTTTGCTCAAATCGTGGAAACACGCAAACGTAACGACGACCATACGAAAGAAAAGAAAAACTGGTAAATATAACGGCGAAACCGAAAATAAAATCGGTTTCGCCGTCGTTTTGTAGCCTTTAGCAAAAAACTACCACCGCTTGGAGCGGTGGAATTAAAAATCTTCAGATAAAAGAAATTCTCCTATGATATAATTAAAGCAGGTTTGCTGACCGCAATAAAGAATCATAGGAGGATTTGTCAATGACTGACACAAATAGTTTATCACATTCAAAATGGAATTGCAAATATCATATTGTATTTGCGCCAAAATATCGTAGGCAAGTAATTTATGCAAAAATCAAGGCAGATATCGGACAGATATTAAGAAAGTTATGCGAGATAAAAAAAGTAGAAATACTTGAAGCGAACGCTTGCCCCGATCATATACATATGCTGTTAAAAATACCACCAAACTTAAGTGTGGCGCAATTTATGGGATACTTAAAGGGCAAGAGTTCGCTGATGATATTCGATAGACACGCCAACTTGAAATATAAATACGGAAACAGGCACTTTTGGTGTAGAGGGTATTATGTTGATACAGTAGGGAGAAACGAGCAAAAGATAGCAGAGTATGTACGTAATCAACTACAAGAAGATATAGCCGAAGATCAAATAAGTATGAAAGAATTCATAGACCCGTTTACGGGTGGCAAGGAGTAAAGGGCAAAGAAAAGACAGCCACGACATAGTGGCTGCCCGAGATAGTGATGCGTTGTTAAATTTCGGCGCCCGTTGACGGGTACGCCGGCAATCTACCCTTTTAGGGTATGTGCAAACCACCAGTTCACTGGTGGTTTTGACTTGTAGTTTTTTCAAAAATTTACCGCGAGAAGTGGAAAATTAGAATATTCGGATACTTTTACGGTTATTTTATCGGCGTTGAAATTATAAAGAGTTAAACGCCCGTTTACTTTTTCAAATAAACCATTAAAACGGCGATATCGGCAGGTGAAACGCCTGATATTCTCCCCGCCTGACCGAGGTTGTGCGGACGGATTTTATCGAGTTTTTGACGCGCTTCTAACCGAAGACCGTTTATCGAAAGGTAATCTATATCGTCTGGCAAAACCTTTTCTTCGAGTTTAGAGGCTTTTTCTATTTGTTCGAGGGCTTTTTGCAGGTAACCCTCGTATTTTGCGTCTAATTCTACCGTATAAAGTATTTGTTGCGAAACGTTTTCGAATCCGCCGAATTCGTTGATTATTTCTTTTAACGGAATACCGCGTTTTATTAAATCGGCTTTGGTCAGTCCCGTGTTGGGTTTTTCATATCCGTATTTATTTAAAAGCGCGGTGCAGTCGGATGGTTTTACGCTTTGTTTAAGCTCGTTTACCGCTCTTGCGTATTCGTCTTTGCGCTTAACGAAAACGGCGTATCTTTCGTCGGTAACCAAGCCTGCTTGTCTACCTTTTTCGGTAAGACGGAAATCGGGATTGTCTTGCCGTAAAACTATACGGTATTCCGCACGGCTCGTCATCATTCTGTACGGTTCGTTAGTCCCTTTGGTAACCAAATCGTCTATAAGAACGCCTACGTAACCTTCGTTTCTGCCGATGATTAAGGGAGGTTTACCGTTCATTTTTAACGAAGCGTTTAATCCTGCAATCAACCCTTGTGCGGCGGCTTCTTCGTAACCGCTCGTGCCGTTTATTTGACCTGCCGAATACAATCCGCTTATTTTCTTAAATTCCAACGTGGGATATAAATCCAACGAATCTATACAATCGTATTCTATTGCGTATGCGTAACGCATTATTTCGCAATGCTCCAACCCCGCTACCGTGTGGTATATGGCTTTTTGAACGTCGTGCGGGAGAGAGGTGGAAAGACCTTGAACGTAAATTTCATTAGTGTCCGCGCCTTCGGGTTCTAAAAAAAGTTGGTGTCGTTCTTTGTCCGAAAACCTTACCACTTTATCTTCGATAGAGGGACAGTATCGCGGACCCGTGCCTTTTATAACGCCGGCGTATAGGGGAGAACGATGCAAATTTTCACGTATAATTTCGTGCGTTCTTTCGTTCGTGTAGGTAAGATAGCACGGACGCTGTTTTTCGGGCAGACGTTCGGTCGTTAAACTGAACGGAAAGACGTCTGTTTCTCCCGGTTGAATTTCTAATTTGTCGAAATCTATTGTTCTGCCGTCAACTCTTGCGGGCGTGCCGGTTTTGAATCTTCTTACGGTAAAGCCGAGGTTGATAAGATTGGCGGTAAGTTCGTTGGCGGGGGCAAAGCCGTTAGGACCGGAAGGTCTGCTCCATTCTCCCGCTATCACCTTGCCGTTTAAGTATACGCCCGTCGCCAAAACGACGGCTTTACACTCCAAAATACCGCCGTAAGCCGTTCTAACGCCCGTAACTTTGCCGTTTTCCGTAATAACTTCAACGGCTTCGCCTTGTAATATTTTAAGGTTTTCGGTGTTTTCGAGCGTTTGCTTCATTAAAGTATGGTAAAGGTTTTTATCCTCTTGTCCGCGGAGCGATTGAACGGCCGCTCCTTTGCCGCGGTTAAGCATTCTTATTTGCAAAAGGGCGTTGTCGGCGTTTATTCCCATTTGTCCGCCGAGCGCGTCGATTTCTCTTACTATTTGTCCTTTCGCCGTTCCGCCTATCGACGGATTGCACGCCATAAAGGCTATGCTGTCAAGATTAAGCGTAAGCATAGCCGTTTTATTGCCCGTTCTCGCAAGGGCGAGCGCCGCTTCGACGCCTGCGTGTCCCGCGCCGATAACTACTGCGTCGAATTGTCCTTCAATAAAAGTATTCATTTTTTTTTATTTTTTCAGCAACATATTTTTAATATCGTTAATTTCTACCGAAAGTCTGCCGCCTTCTTTAAGTTGGTCGGCGATTTTTTTCCGCGCGTGCACTACGGAAGCATGGTCTCTCTTCATTTTCTGACCTATTACGATAAGCGGTAAACTCATCATTTCGGAAATCAAATACATACAAACGTGTCGCGGTTCGACGAATTCCTTGTTCCTTTTTTTGCCGAGAAGGTCGTTTTTACTGATTTTATAGAATTTACAAACGCAGTTTATAATGTCTTCAACCTGCAATTCTTCCTGAGTTTCGGTTGCGGATTCTTTCAATGCGTCGTTTACGAGGTCAATCGTAATGGGGCGTTCGAACAGTTTTGCGGCGAATATAACTTTTGTAAGTTTGCCTATCAAAGACCTTATATCGCCGTCGCTCATTTCCGCAATATAGGAAAGAACTTTAATATCGACCAAACATTTTTGCTCTTCGGATTTTCTGCGGAGAATCGCTATTCTCGTTTCCAAATCCGGCGGTTGAACGTCGGCAAGCAAACCGCCCTCGAAACGGGTGCGGAGTCTTTCTTCCAAAACTTCGATTTCCTTGGGCTCGCGGTCGCTGGTCATTACTATTTGTTTGCTTTGCATTACGAGTTCGTTAAACGTGTGGAAGAATTCCGTTTGAATACCCTGCTTTTTAGCAAGGAACTGAACGTCGTCTATTAAAAGAACGTCTACGTTTCTGTATTTTTTTCTAAAATCCGCGCCCGTGCCCTTGCCTTTGCTGATGCTTTCTATCAGCTGGTTGGTAAACTGCTCGCAGGTAACGTATAAAACGTTGGTAGACGGACTGTGTAAACGCAGATGGTTTGCAATAGCCATAAGAATGTGCGTTTTGCCGAGCCCCGTTCCGCCGTAAATAAATAGGGGGTTGTACGTTTCGCCCGGGGCTTCCGCTACCGCCTTTGCCGCAGCGTAAATAAATTCGTTGGAAGAGCCGACTACGAAAGATTCAAAGGTAAATTTGCGGTTTATGGCAGAACCTTTGGTGTCCATCATTTCAAGTTCGGTGTCCGAAAGTTGTTTTAAATATTCGTCTTTGTTTTTTGCAACGTAGATGGCAAAATCGGTAACGCTCGTGTTACTTTTTTTCAAGGCGTCGCGAATTTTTTCGCGCATTTTTTCTTGAATTTTTTCGGCAAAAAAGTTGGTCGGAGTTATCAGAATAATTTTGTTTTCCACAATGTCGACCGCATGAAGTTCTGCGATATAAGTTTCAAAAGATATGGTGCTTATCGTTTTTTCGAGTTCCGAAAGGGCGGTTTCCCATAAAATTTCATAACTTTCCATATATATTTTTCCTTTGATAGTTGCTTTTAAGTAGAAATCATTATATAATAATTTTAAAATAAAATAAAGTCAAACGGGCAAAGTTTTAAAATTTTTTAAAAATATGTACATCACTCGATTAAACTTGAAAAATTTCCGTAACTACGAACAGGAAAGTATTGAATTCGAAAACGGAATAAATATTTTGACGGGCTCTAACGCCCAAGGCAAGACTAACGCGGCGGAAGCGATATTTTTTCTTTGTACGGGTTACTCTCCTCGGGCGAATAAAGACAAACTCGTTATAAAGAACGGTTGCTACAGCGCGGAAATATTCGGTACGGCTCAATCGAATTTCGGTTCGGTATCGGTAAAAATAGGTTTTAATAAAAACGAAAAAAAGACCATTCAGGTAAACGGCTTGCAGGTTTTACGCATAGGGGAAATTCTCGGTAATATACATAGCGTGTTTTTCAATCCCGCCGAACTCAAATTAGTTCAAGAAAGTCCGGAAGACAGGCGTAGGTTTATGAACGTTTCATTATCGCAAATGTCTAAAAATTATTTTTACGCTCTGCAAAGGTATAATAAAATTTTACAACAAAGAAATAATTTGTTAAAAGACCCCGAAAAATATATAATAAGAGAAACTTTGCCCGTGTGGGACAAGCAACTCTGCGATTATGCGGGTAAAATAATAAAAGCGCGTAATTCCTTTTTGGAAGAAATTTCGCCTGTTTCCGAAGAAAAACACGCAATGCTATCCGACGGGAAAGAAATTCTTAAAATGAAGACCGAAAGCGGATATTACGGTTCGGAAGAAGAAATATCTTTCGCGATGTACGAGGATTTGAAAACAGCGTTGGAAAAAGATATGCGTTTAGGGTTCACCACGATTGGTCCGCACAGAGACGATATAAAGTTTACCCTCAACGGCGACGACGTTAGAATTTACGGTTCGCAAGGTCAACAACGTACGGTTGCGCTGGCGTTAAAACTCGCGGAAACCGAAATATTCAAAAACCGTTTCAACGAATATCCGATTTTGATTTTGGACGACGTTCTTTCCGAACTCGATAAAAAGCGGCAGAGAAAACTTATCGGCGGAGTGGGACATTTGCAGACGGTGTTTACAGCAACGGGACTTGACAGAACGGTGTTTAAGGGGAAAAACTATAACAGGATTATCGTCGAAAACGGAAAGATAAAAAGATAATACACACGGTGGAAAAGATTGATTTGACCTAAGTTGAGAATTTTTCACTGTGGTCGAATTAAGGAGGCGTTTATGGATATAAAAATTTATCCGTCGAAATTAAACGGTGAAACCGACGCGATTTCGTCAAAGTCGATGGCGCACAGAGCGTTTATAATTTCCGCTCTTTGTTCAGTTCCGTCGCGCGTAAAAATGCGCGGTATGACGCCCGACGTGAAAATTACCGTAAATTGCCTTGAATCGCTCGGCTATAAAATCGAATGCGATAACGACGAATATACGGTTAGTTACGACGAGGACACCGAAATTACGCCTTTGAATTTTAAGGATGGCAAGGCGTCGTTCAAAATGCTTTTGCCCGTAATAGGCGTTATGGGTAAAAGATGCGTTTTGACGGGTAAAGAAAATTTAGTTAAAAAAACGGAAGGGCTTTTACGTTCGTTAAACGGTTGCGTATTCGACCGCGAAGTTTTTCCGATGAGAGCGGGCGGAAAGTTGCAGGCAGGGGATTGTTTTGCCGATTCGTCTTTCGGAACGCAGTTCGTCAGCGGTTTGATGATTGCGTTGCCTCTTGCGGACGGAAACAGTACGCTTCGCCTTTCGGATGAAATTAAAAGTTCTCCGTTTATAAAAATGACTGCCGACTTAATGAGTAAATTCGGCGTAGAAATAAAAGAAACCGATTACGGTTACGCTATTTGCGGCGGGCAAAAATATTTTTACGACGGCTGTTTTTCCGTAGAGGGCGATTATACAAATTCGGCGTATTTTATGGCAGCGTCGCTTTTCGGTAATTCCGTTACGGTTAACGGACTGGAAAAGGATAGTTTTCAAACGGACGAAAACATATACGGTATTATGGAAAAGGTTAAAAAGGGCGAAGGCGTTATAGATATGCAGAACAATGCCGAACTCGTTCCTGCCGTCGCCGTTGCTTTGTGCTATCAAAAACACGATACTCTTTTGAAAAACGTTAAAAAAGTCAAACTTAAAGAAACCGAAAGAAATGAAGTTTTAATTTCTAATATAAATAAATTAGGCGGACGGGCGGAAAGCGTTGACGACGGAATTTTAATTAAAGGTACCGGCGGTTTGAAAGGCGGCGTTATAGTGGATTCTTTCGGCGATAAAAGAATGGCTATGGCAATGGCGTTTGCAAGTACGGTTGCAGAAAATTCCGTTACCGTGTTGGACGTTCAGTCGGTAAATAAAACGTATCCTAACTTTTTTAACGATTTTATGCGCCTCGGCGGTAAATGTTCGGTATTATAGGCGGTGTTATGAAAATAACTTTGAATGAAAATAAAGAAATAGTAAAAAGCGTACAAGAAGGTTTAAAGCGTACGGGCGGTTACTGTCCGTGCAGGCTTGCGCGTACCGAAGATTATAAGTGTATGTGTAAAGAATTTAAGGAACAGATTGCAGACCCCGAATTCGAAGGGTATTGTCATTGCTTACTTTATTATAAAAGTAAATAGGAGGTTTTATATGGAAGTAAAAATAACGTTGCAAAATTATGAAGAAGAAGTAGTTAATTCGCCTGTGCCCGTTTTGTTGGATTTTTGGGCTACTTGGTGTGGACCATGCCGAATGATTGCGCCTATCGTCGAAGATATCGCAAAAGAGTACGACGGCAAAATAAAAGTCGGCAAGGTTAACGTTGACGAAGAATGCGAACTTGCGATAAAATTCGGCATCGTAAGTATTCCCACGCTTTTGCGCATTGAAAAAGGCGAAGTGAAAGATAAACTTATAGGGTATTCGCAAAAAGACGAAATAGTTAAGTTTATGAATTTGCAGTAGAAATATACCGCCGATATCGGCGGTATATTTTTCGGATTAAAAGGCAAGAAGTTAATCTCCCGTAAAATCTTTCTATAAAACTTTATGTATCGTTGTAAAAAATGCGTACGGTTACTGAGTTTTGCGTACGGTTACTGAGTTTTGCGTACGGCAGGGAAAAGTGCGTACACTTGCAAATTGGAATTTACAGAACTGAATTATACAGGTGTTCCAACTTCGATTAGATTTCCGTCTAAATCATAGAATCTGACTACCTTTTGTCCCCAACTGTGTGTCATCAGGTGATTGACATATTCGGTTTCAGGGTAAAGTGTTTCAAGCCGCTCTACAAATTGCTCTATATTTGGCTCTTCAAAATATAACTCAGACTGATTACCGTTTGGAATAACACTTCTTTTTAAGAATTGTTCCCAGTAACCTGCTTCCTGTAAATACAAGTTATTCGTCAATTCCATATTCCCATCGTTGTCTTGTAGCAGTTGAAACCCGAACATATCACTATAAAACTTTAACGCACGGTTACAATCTTTAACAACAATAAGCGTTCCTTTGTATTTCATATGCGTTCTCCTTTGCAAATCCCGGTTTATATTTGCGTTTTATTATACCACAACCCCTCGCATTTTTCAATGCATTCACTACCTAAGTCAAAGGATTTTAGAGAAAGAAAACCACCGTATTTCAGGTGGCTCGATATCCATTTTTATCATAAAAATAAAAATTTTTGTTACATCATTTTAGCCTTTCGTTCCGTAGTGCTATACCTAAATGAAAAAAGCCTTACAAAAGCACCAAATGATATTCCTACAAGGCAAAAAATTACATTACGGAAGGGAAATAACTCCTTTATGTAAAGAAAAAAGGTCTGACACTTTTGGTATCAGACCTATGCTTTTGGCACCACCACGGGGAATCGAACCCCGGATTCCGCCGTGAGAGGGCGGCGTCTTAACCGCTTGACCATGATGGCGTGCCTTTTATATCTTAGTTATTTTAACATATTTAATTTGAATTTGCAACCGATTGAAGATAAAAACAAAAAATACCCGCCTGTGCCGACGGAAAAGAAAAATAATAACCCGTTTCGTAAACAGGCGAATGCCTATCTTACCGCCTCTGTATCTCTTTAAGTTGCGGCCGAGCATAACTTCGGTCAAGAGCGCCACTCTTCGGTAACGGAATCGGCTTTCTTTTATATTATCTGTGGATTTTTTTAACTTTCCCTATCGAACACCGCAGGCATTATTATTTTAGCAAATTATTTGCGTATATGCAAGAATTATATTTAAAATTTTTCAAATAAGAAAAAAACTTATTTCAAACGCTTTTTTACGGGTATGGGAAATTTTGACGGGTTTTAAATAAAATTGATTGATTTTGATTGTAAATTCTTATTGCAAAACCGCAAAAAAAGTGCTACAATGTATAAGAGGAAGTATGGTTTTGAAATATCTCGAATTTAAAAACGGACTTGAACAAGGTCTTGAATACGCCGTTTATCTTTTTGAGGGTGAGGACGCATACTTTCGCGAAAAGGGGCTCGAACTCATAAAAAACAAATTCGTAAGCGAACCATCCCTCAATTACGTGCGTTTTGACGGCGCGGGAATAAATTTGAAAGAACTTTACGCTTCGTTGACGGCGTATCCGTTTTTGAGTAAAAAAAGGCTCACCGTCGTTCGGGAGTTTTATCCCGACAAAAACGCTGTTAACGGAATTTTAAAAGATTTTTTCGATAATCCCCCGACAGACGGAATTTTTGTCGTGCTTAACGAAAAACCTTGCGAGACTTTGAAAAAAACACCTACGGTTTGCGTGGTAGAATGTAAAAAGGCAGACGTTTCCGTATTGGTGAGGTGGATGAGGGGAGAGTGCGCTAAATACGGCGTGTCTATCGACGGCGAAGCAGCACAAAAGGTTGCGGAATACTGTCTTTCCGATATGACCAGAATCGAAAACGAAATCAATAAATTGACGTGTTACGTCGGCGTCGGCGGAAGGGTAACCGTTTCGGCGGTAGACGAACTTGTGTCGAAAGATACCGAATATAAAATTTACGAAATGACCGATTATATCGGTAAAAAAAGGCACGACGAGGCTCTTGCCGTCGTTAAAGAAATGTTGTCGAAAGGAGAAACTCCGCAACGGTTGTTGCTCGGTATTTATAATTATTTCAGAAGACTTTTGCACGTTGCCATCGCCAACGGAACGGACGAAGAAAAGTCAAAAATGCTCGGCGTTAAAGAATACGCCGTAAAAAAAGCTAAAGAACAGGCAAAATTATTTAACGTGAGAAAGATTAAAAAAGCGGTAGATATGCTGTCCGACTTTGATTTTAAGATAAAAAGCGGAACGGCGGATATGACCGACGCGCTTTGGTTGTCGGTGTTTTCTATAATGAGCGAATAAGGAGGATGAAAGAATGAATCTTGCAGACAAATTTTCGATATTTTTTGCAAAATTCGGAAGTGCGGAATTCGTTATTACGTTTGCGGTAAGCGTAATTGCATTGACCGTTCTTTTCTATTATCTCGTAAAATTTTTGTTTTCGAATAATGCGGGCATCGTTGTCGTGCTGTTCGTGTTTATAATGGTTATTTCTACTTGCATCGTTCTGTTGAGCGAGGACGTAACCAATACCTTTTTGTTGGTTGTAATTGCCGTGTGTATCGTGTTGGTGGTTGCGTTATATTCGGTAGAAATAAAACACGTAATATGGCTGAAACGCAATCAGCGACTTTTGGACGCGCGGCACGCGGAAGGTAGAATCTACGATACTAAAAAGGTGCAAAAATGCATTTCGGAAATTATTAAAGCCCTTCAAAACATGGCTAAAAACGATATCGGCGCGATTATAGTTCTTGCGTCGTCGAGTGTTCCCGCACAGATTTTGGATAGCGGCGTAATGATTGACAGTGATATAAGCAGTGAACTTATCGAAAGCGTATTTTTCCCGAAAACCCCTCTTCACGACGGTGCAATGATTATAAGCGGAACTCGAATAGTCGCGGCGGGTTGTTTTCTTCCTCTTTCGCAACAAATAGAGAATATTCCGAAGGATTTAGGGACTCGTCATCGCGCGGGTATAGGCGTAACCGAAACGCTTGATTTCGTATCGATAATAGTTTCGGAAGAAACGGGTATTATTTCCATAGCGAAGGCGGGCAAAATAACCAGATACGCCGATTTAGACGCGTTAAAACGCGTGCTCGGTAAATATTATTGGCAAGAAATGGACCGTTAAAGGAGTTAATATGGACGATTTTAATTCAAAAAAAATTAACCAAATAGACGACAATGAAAAAAATCCCAACAAAAAAACGTGGAGATTTATAGGAACTCTTGCGCTTGCTTTCGGACTTGCGTTACTTACGGCAGTGGTAATAAATTTATAACGGAAGGGCTTATCAAATGATAGATACCGGATTAAGCGCGGCTGAAATTTTACTTCCCGTAACGGACGACTATACGTCGTGGGCGACCGTTGCGTGCGACCAGTTTACGAGCGAAAGCGAATACTGGGAAACCTTAAAAAAACTCGTTTCGGGCAAGAAAACGACGCTCGATATGGTATTGCCGGAAATTTATCTTAACGGCAATTACGAAGAACGAATTAAACGGATAAATAAAAATATAGACGACTATTATAATAACGGATGCTTCAAAACTCTTCCGAAAGGGCTCGTTTTGACCGTGCGCTCGACACCGTTCGTTAAAAGAAGAATAGGTTTGGTCGGCGCGGTTGACCTCGAAAAATACGAATATTCAAAAAAAAGCGATTCGCTTATTCGTGCCACCGAGGGCACTATCGAAGAACGTATTCCGCCCCGTCTTAAAATACGTAAAGACGCCGCGGTGGAATTCCCTCACGTAATGGTTCTTTGCGACGACGAAAAAAGGGAGATTATCGAAGGTTTGTACGAGAACAGAAACAACCTCGAAAAACTTTACGATTTTGACCTGAATATGGGCGGCGGTCATATAGAAGGGTATTTCGTGGAAGATTATGCAGGCGTTTTGGAAAAATTTTCGCATCTTTTGGATGACGAAAGGTTGATAAAAAAATACGGCAAAGCAGATAAATTCGCGTTTGCCGTGGGCGACGGCAATCATTCCCTCGCAACGGCAAAAACGCATTGGAATGCGATTAAAGTTAATCTTACCGAAGAACAAAAACGCAATCACCCCGCGAGGTTCGCGTTGTGTGAAATTGTAAACGTATACGACGAGGGTATTTATTTCGAACCCATTTACAGGTTTATAAGCGGCGTCGATAGGGAAAACTTTGTAAAAGGACTTAAAGGAGTCGACGGCGGAATTATGAAAATTTACGGCGGCAACGCAACGTTTAGCGTTAGCGGAGAAAACGATTTGCCGCAAGGCATAACGGCCGTTGACGAATACGTTAAAAAATATTTGAACGAAAACGGCGGAACGGTGGATTATATTCACGGAGAAAACAATCTTAAAAAACTCGTTGACGGCGGTCGTGATACCGTCGGCATATTGTTTGAAAAGTTGAATAAATCGGATTTGTTTAGATACGTTTCCGAAAAAGGCGCGTTTCCCAGAAAAACTTTTTCTATGGGCGAAGGCGTCGAAAAAAGATATTATTTGGAAGGACGAAGGATAAAAAATGATTAAAGTATGTAAATTCGGCGGAACGTCTATGGCGGACGCGTCGGCAATTAAACGCGTAAAAGAAATAATTCAGGCGGACGAATCGAGAAAGTTTATAGTAGTTTCCGCTCCCGGAAAAAGAAACAAAAACGATATAAAAATCACCGATATGCTTTACAAGTGTTACGGCGAAGTTTTAGAAACGGGAAAGTGTGAAAGTTTTGCCGTTATAAAATCCAGATTCGAAGAAATTGTCGCAGAGTTGGAATTGGATTGCGACATAACCGCCGTTCTCGACAGAACGGAAAGAGAAATTATCGAAAACAAAAGTGCGGATTTCGCGGCTTCTCGCGGGGAATATTTAAGCGCGTACGTTACGGCTAACTATCTCGGCGCAAAGTTCGTTGACGCCGCCGACCTTATCAGATTCGACAGTAAGGGCAGGCTTAACGAAGAATATACCGATGATAAAGTCAAAACGGTTTTAGACGGGGTGGAATTTGCGGTAGTTCCCGGTTTTTTCGGCAAAGACAGTTTCGGTAAGATTAAAACTTTCAGCCGTGGCGGAAGCGATATAACGGGTTCTATAATTGCTCGCGGCGTTAAAGCCGATTTGTACGAAAACTGGACGGACGTCAGCGGATTTCTCGTTTGCGACCCGCGTATAGTACCCGAAGCGAAAACTATAAAACAGTTGACGTATAAAGAACTGCGCGAACTTTCCTATATGGGGGCGTCCGTATTACATTCGGAAGCGATTTTTCCCGTTATGAAGGGAAAAATTCCGATAAACATTAAAAACACTTTTAAGCCGGAAGACGCGGGTACGATGATTGTTCCCAACGAAATGTACAAAGACGACAACGATTCTATTATAACGGGCATAGCGGGGAAGAAAGATTTTACCGTTATTTATATAGAAAAGTCTATGATGAATTCGGAAGTCGGTTTTATAAGAAAAGTTTTATCCGTCGTAGAACATTACGGCATTTGCGTAGAACACGTTCCTTCGGGCATAGACACCGTTTCTATTATTCTCGCATCCGACCAGTTGAACGGCATTTTATCCGACTTGGTTAACGAAATAAGAGAGAACGTTAACCCCGATTACGTTCACGTTATAGAAAACGTTTCGCTTATCGCAACCGTCGGACACGGTATGGCAAAAAGGTCGGGTACTGCGGCTAAACTGTTCGGCGCACTTGCGGAAAAAGGTATCAATATTAAAATGATTGACCAAGGTTCGAGCGAACTTAATATAATAATAGGCGTGGCAAATTCCGATTACGAAAGTTGTATTCGCGCAATTTACAACGCGTTTAATTAAAAATAAAAAGTATATAATATTCGAAAAAATCTTCGCCATTTATTGACGGTCATTTAAAATTTATTACGGAAAGGAGATTATTTATGGATTACTCAAAAGAATCGTTAAGATTACACGGATTATGGAAAGGTAAAATAGAAGTCGTTTCAAAAGTTCCCGTAAAAAACAGGGAAGATTTGTCGCTTGCATATACCCCCGGCGTTGCGCAACCTTGTCTTGAAATTCAAAAAGATTACAATAAATCTTTTGAACTTACCGCAAGAGGAAACACCGTTGCGGTTATCACGGACGGCACTGCGGTTTTAGGACTCGGCGATATCGGTCCTGAAGCGGGTATGCCCGTTATGGAAGGCAAATGCGTGCTTTTTAAAACTTTCGGCGGGGTAGACGCTATTCCGCTTTGCGTCAGAAGTAAAAATGTTGACGAAATAGTTCAAACCATTAAGTTGTTGTCGGGAAGTTTCGGCGGTATAAATTTGGAAGATATTTCCGCGCCGAGATGCTTTGAAATAGAAAAAAGATTAAAGGACGACCCCGAAGTCGATATTCCCGTTTTCCACGACGACCAACACGGCACGGCTGTCGTTTGCGTTGCCGCTTGCATTAACGCCTTGCGTCTTGTCGGTAAAAAATGGGAAGACGTCAGCGTCGTATTCAGCGGAGCGGGTGCGGCGGGCGTCGCAATCGCTAAACTTATGATTAAAATGGGTGCAAAAGACGTCGTTATGTGCGACAGACACGGCATTATTTATAAGGGCAGAAAAGAGGGTATGAATTCTTCAAAAGAAGAAATCGCCGAGTTTTCAAATAAATTTATGAAGAAAGGTTCGCTTGCGGATGCAATGAAAGGTGCAGACGTTTTTGTCGGCGTAAGTTCGCCTAAACTCGTTACCGAAGAAATGGTGGCTTCTATGGCGAAAGGCGCGATAGTTATGCCTATGGCTAATCCCGAACCTGAAATTTTGCCCGACCTCGCCATTAAAGCGGGTGCCGCTACCGTCGGTACTGGCAGAAGCGATTACCCGAATCAAATAAACAACGTTCTTGCGTTCCCCGGGATTTTCCGTGGCGCGCTCGATTGCAGGGCTTCCGATATAAACGAAGAAATGAAGATAGCAGCCGCTAACGCTATCGCGTCGCTCGTTTCAGACGAAGAACTTTGCGCCGATTATATTATTCCCGCACCGTTTGACCAAAGGGTCGGCTCAACCGTTGCAAAAGCGGTTAAAGAAGCCGCTATTCGTACGGGTGTAAGCAGAATTTAAGTTGTTTATTTTAATTTTTAAACTGATTTTATATGCAAACCGAACGATTTTAATATAAAAAAACCGTAAAAATTGCAATTAAACAAATAAGAAGTAATTTTTGACAAAAAAGATTGCGTAAAACCTTGCTTTTTTGTTTAAAAAAATATATAATACTAAATGCTTGAAATAAGATAATGGTATATCGGCAAAAAGCCGATATGCGTCGGGGTGTAGCGCAGTTGGTAGCGCGCTTGGTTCGGGACCAAGAGGTCGTGGGTT
>CAYSYT010000008.1:0-39216 GCA_964435195.1 uncultured Christensenella sp.
CCTCAAAAATTGGGGAGGGTGCTATGCAGGTGAAAATTGCGTTTCGACTTTGACTTTAGGATTTGTAAGGTCAATATCTGTAATACCACGAGATGCTAATTGATGTTGCAAATCTTCAAGTTCAGCATCACATTTAGGGCAGGTACCACTACAATCTCCTTGTTGTTTACATTCTGAAGTGGTGTATTGTATACCATACCTCTCAGCTACATCTTGACGGATGCGACTGAGGATTTCGCATTTTTCTTTTCCTGTACACATAACTGAATCTATTAAATTACAACTTCTTATATTCGATTCTTCTTATATTCTCAAATCTATATCTGCGTTTAATCTCATCTATATCGCTATCCAAATCTTCATCATCATTGAATCCAGGGATATGCGGAACTTTAATGGTAATTTTATCTAGGGATACAAGTACCTTTAAGGAATATAAATGTTGTAATACGCCTGACAATAACCCCTGTATATTCCTCATAAATGAATGGATTCATAGATTTTATGAATGGTCAACGACTGGAGTTAAATCTTGAATCGTATTGTATGAGCATCTAAGGCTGGTCTCTAACGTAATCTTCCACTTATATCCACAAATCTTTTTAAACTCAACGATAAAGTCTTTGTATAGCGTAGGCTCACCTCCGCCAAAGCAAATACCGCCACCTGTACTTTGAAAATAGATATTATCTGTCTTAACCAGATCATACAGTTCTTGAGGAGTCAGCATCATTATGTCTCTCCGCAAAGTCTTGCCATCAGCCTCATAGATAGGTTCATGACATTTTTGATTAAGACAATACGTGCAATTGAGCGGACAACCCATAAAAGTAACTAATGAGGTTATTCCCGAACCATCCGTACCCATGCGGAGCCTGCTAATGGCGAATATTGGTGCTTTTATGTCACTACATGATTTCATTATTCAGCAAAGTACTTCTATAAGAAATCTTCTTGTATCTCATCGAGCTCTTTAAATTGTGTATGGCGATTGATTCCTATACTTTCGAGAGTATCCAGAGATAGTTCATCCCCGTCATATATATCAGATGTAGGAATAAGTTTATAACAGTCATTATCTGGAACATATGATCTTATCCAGCATGAATTGTCTGGTCTCACACAACTTGTGTCTACAACTTCCAAACGGTAACGAACTTGATAATGCCCTTTACCTATCAGATAGAGATAACATATATCTCCAACGTTTAGATTCTTATTTCGAGCCTTCTTCCAATAAGCGCATCCTAATTCTTGAATGCTCTTTACATGGTCGATCATGCTTTCTTTTCCTTTTAATAGGAATACTCGTACTGGTTTCATAACCAAATTCAATATCAAGATATTTATTTCTACGGTTATATGACAGACAAATCAACAAATTAATCAGTTCTATAGTCATCTGTCATGCAACACATGTTTATTTTAGTTTTCAATGATGGATTCAACTAAACCACATGGTTCGCCATATCCAACCATGTAAACTAATTGTCGTGCTCTTGTTATTGCAACATATAGCAAAGAGCGTTTTGAAGACAAGAATTCCTTCTTATCAAGTGCGTCCATACCAGTGAATGGATACCCTTCGGTTACTTTGGATGGTATATTTCTTTCATTTATACCAATTAGAACAACGACCTTAAACTCTAAGCCCTTAAGCGAATGAAGGGTGCATAAAGATATGCCATTGTTTGCACCTTGTTTAGATGTACCTTTAAGAAACTTATATGCTATGCCATTAGTATGTAGATATGACTGCAATTCCTTCATTAGGCCCATGCTAGGAGCTGCGATACAGATGTCGTTTGCATTAATTTGGTTGTTAATGCATTCGTTAACCCATTCTACTGTTTGGGTAACTTCATCTGTAGCATTGCCTACAATCTTATAAATTGGTTTTTCACCTCCATGAATTAGAGATATATAGCCATTCATTGACTCTGTACCACCATCCATGTCTTCAAATGTGATTCCCTTGATAACACTTACTGCTACCTTTTTGATAGGTTCAGTGGTTCTATAGTTGATTTTCAAACGACGACTTCGTACACCTCTTACGTTAATTCCCGCTGCACCGAAGTTTATTTTACGGCCACTATAAATACGTTGCATTGGGTCACCAGTGAGGAATAAGTCATTTCTACCTTCTGCGACTAATGCACGAAGGAACTTTAATTCAGGATTAGAGAAATCTTGAAATTCGTCTGCAATAACATTTGTGTATGGGCGTATATTGTTATCGTTCAGATACCTAGTTGTTTCATTAAATAATTCTAAACGGTCAACAACCTTTCGTTCCTGTTTCAACTCTATATACTTCTCAACAAGTTTCCAGATTTCAATTCTTTGTTTGCGGCTAAGGGCTTTCGTTCTGCCAACTCTTTGCTGCATCATATACGATTTGACATCGTTATTCCCAAAGTATACAATAACATCGATATACTCATCATACAGGAACTTTTCATCAAATTCTGTTACTTCTGTTTCAAGTACTTCACGCCATAGCTTTAGTGACTCTTCATCGCCTGAATAATCAAGAATTTTATATCCATCCTTTATATTATACTGACGAGCAGTTTCAATGAGAACTTGGTCGATATTGCTTAAAGTACAACGAGAACGGTTTATTCCCATTTTCGTGACTAATTCTTCAAGATTTTCTCTCAAAGTTCTAGTGTAGGTGGTGAACAGAATCTTAGCTTCTGGATTTCCACTTAAATGATTGAGTCTGTGAAGAGCTGCAACTGTTTTACCTGTACCAGCTCCACCACTTACCTTCATCGTTCCTTTGTAGTCTGCATCTACAAGTTTTTGCTGAGATGGATGTAGGAATAACTGCCATTTATCCACATCATTATCAAGGATACGCTGTAAGGCATCATCGTCAGTCAACTCTACAAAACGACGTTTATTGTTATTGCTGAGCAATTGGTCTTCATTTTCTTTAGCTTGTCCGTCTTCTATTTCAGCAATAATATCATTAATGTTTTCTCCGTCTAGAAGATTATAGATGTTTTCAAAAGCATCAGTTGGTAAATATTCTTCCAAGAGTTCCAAATCATCAAGACTCTTAATGAGTTTAACTTGTGCAATCAACTCATCGGGAACACCAATCTTCAACCATTGTTCGTCTAAAACATCTGCATAATGATAAATTTCCTCACTTTCTTCAGTCTTTACAACAGTTTCTGATATTTGATGAATGGTTACAAGCTGGCATGCTTGTGTATGGTCATTCCATACTAGTTTCTTACGGATGCCCCAATTGTACGCATTCTCATGTGTACCAACATAAAGTAGATATGCATTGTCATCGATTAGTCCAATCACAGCACGGTAATTATCATCAATACGTGCCGTACGCATTGATGCATCATTAAACTGAGCTATCGGTTCAAGGTGCATACCATTAGCTGTTGTACATTCACGAAACTTTCTCTGGAAGTTTACCACTTTGGTTTGAATCTTCTTTGGAAGAGCAAACAGAGGCTCATAACAAGTGTCCGAAAGGAACAGTCTCATATATTATAATTTTTTAATGTCATTAATACTAAAATTAATAGAATTGATAATTCTGTAACCTGCTGTTTCGAATATCGTAGCAGAATTATCATCTGTAGGATCAATTGCAATCATTGATTCTCTTATAAGCATACCGGCAGAAGCTAGGACGATACCATCAGAATCAGTTAGATCAGAATCACCTTCAAGTCCAAATGCGATGTTGTTGTCAAGAAGAATATCCACTATATCTTCAAGACCAGGATAGTACATTTTTATTTCGTCTCGATCTATGTTTGTTGTTATATTTTCAACTCCAGAAGTAGAAGAATTTGAAAAGAACTGTAGTAAGTTATACCTTCTCCAGAAACCCACCCATTCTTCTTTATCTATATTCATGTGAATATGTTGTAGATGCCAATCATATTTAACAGCTTTGTCCAATGCTTCAGCAACTTCTTCATCTGTGGATTGGTCTGTTAATACATCATAACAACTATCATCAATTGAAACTTCGCCTTGGTATAAGGCCCCACCATATCCCATAAAGTTTTCTGCATTTGAAATACAACCAAATGCCAGCTCTTTAATATATCCTGGTTGCGGATTCTTAAGGAATTCAACTAATCGAGTGACCGAATTCAATTCAAGCAAATCATCCTTTTCATTCTCAAAGAGTAAAATGTCATCCCAAGTTAGTGTCCATGAATATAACCTATGTGTCAAAGAATCGCGTATGCCATCACGTTTCTCCTTATCTCCATAAAATCTCATATTGGGTGCTTGTGCATGGAATGCATAGCCATCCAAGAATATTGCCCACATTGGTAATTTATCAATATTATTGATAGGTACTCCATTGATTGTTGCTGACAGACATATAATTTGGAAATCTGCTACAGTATAGTGTCGTACACCATAATGCCCACCCAATGCAAACTGCGGTATAATATAATAACGTATATCAGTATCTGCATCTTTAATATGCATGTCATAACGATAACTGTCTGCATCTGGTACCTTTTCAAAATCCCAGTTATTGTTTTTACAGATAGTTTTCAAAGCACTAACGAATTTTAATTCAAGTTCGCTATCTTCAGCAACTCCTGATTGAGATATGGTACCGACAGAGCCAGATAATATTTCCCATGAATTTGCATGGTTTATTAACTTTTCAAAAAGAGAATCAGTTACTTCACGACTGAATGCATCACGCTTATATTGATTGCCGTACGTCAGAATACAATGATAACAGCCATCTTTACCTTCCAGTTGACATTCACAATCATGAATTTTGTCATAAGCCATATGTAAGAGTTTGGTAAACTCTTCCGTATCGTATAGTTTAGAAAGATAGCCCGTACCACCAGGAATCGTATCGTACATTACAAGATAATGGTCTTTTTGTAATGTCGCGAGATTCATTTCAGTATATGAATCAATTCTGATATGTTCCGGTGAAGACTTATAATAAGCTTTCATTCCAAGTACAATACCGGATTTAAACATTTCTACAGTAGCTTCTGCATCCATAATTTGAATTGGAAGTAGGATTTTTATTGCTTCTGTTTGTATATGACGATATAAATAGAGTGTTTCAAACACCTTATCATTTCTATCATTTTCATCCCCGAAAACGACATGTTTATGCGTACAGAATCTATAATGCTGTTCCTCAGCCTTGATTCCGCTCATAATTGGAGTTGATTTTCCACAATATCGACAAGTAACAAAACCATTTTGTGAAACAGTCGAGTCATTGTCAACTTCAACTTTGTTTCCAGACTGCATCTGCATGCCATAGTTAACCTCATAGAGTTCCATATTATTACAAAACTCTATACCAAACCCTACACCACGAATAGCATACGAGGTAGTAGCACCTGTATGCCTGAACATGTAATGTCTCTTTATGATGTAGTTTTCATTGTCACGATCCTCACTTGAATCATCTAAGGCTGCCTCATTACTATGCATAACCGTTCTTGCCCCAGTAAACTTCAAAGTCTTGTGGCGATTAACTCCCCATGATGGATCATTACATTTTGGACAACCCGAAATTTCAAAGTCTGATTCACCTTTCAGTGCGATACAATCACATTTCGAACAGAACTTCATTTCTGTTAATGAATCTTTCCAATCGAACGTATTAAGACCACTTATATTCAGCTTGTATTTTTGGGTATAAAAATTGTTGCCTGGAGCAAGTTCTTTAATACCTTGCGATGCTGAACGTGTTAATTCAAAAGTTTTAGGCTCTGAAGTATTGCCTTCTTTGTCTTCTTTTGCACGTGAAGCATATATGCTCGCTTGAAGTTTTACACCGGTTTCTGGGAAAGCATAGTTTGGTAATAGACCGACATTAGTCATATATTCAATCATGCTTTCATCCATAATCTGACCATACTGTTTCTTAGTAGCCTTTATCAAGTCTTCGATTTGTTTCAAGGTAGGATCATTGGCTTGAATACGGCTCTTCTGCTCTTTTAGTTCTTCAAGTTCTTTACCAAGTTGATGAAAACGCAAACTTAACATCGAGAACTCGTTGATTATTCTATTATAAAAAGTACCGTCGTTAAGCGTTTCAAACAGCTTGTTCAAAGCAGACTGTGTTTTATCTTCGTATTGTTCACAGAAAGCAGTACGTAGAGTTAACTTATTATTTTTGATGAATATAATAAGTTTATTGAGGACAAAAGAGTCATCGTTAAATATATCATCGCTAAGAAGACGCAGTTCACGTATCTTATTTGGAAGTATATTTCCTGAATCCTGTGAAGTCCATGAATCAATACAATACGCTAAGAAGTGACGTCTGAGAATGTCTTTAGCTTCTAGGAAACATCCAGGAGTATTTACTTCTCCTTGCATCATTTCTTCAGGGTATGTATAATAATACATATCATGAGGTTCTCCAGCATGAGCATAATTCAATACTAGAGCAGAACCCTCTTTACGACCTGCACGACCAACTCTTTGGAGGAAATTGCTTGGTTTTGGAGGAACATTAGCGTTGCCCATCACATTCAAATCACCTATGTCAATACCCATTTCAAGAGTGGACGTAGCACTAAGAACATTGATAGAATTGCTATGCGGATGCTGCTTGAAATCCTTCTCTAGTTCTTCTCTATCGTGACGTTCCAACAATCCTGTATGTTCATGAGCGTGGACACGAGGGGAAATTTTTCGGTTGTAAACCTGCTGGTAATAGTTCAGTTCAGGCTTTGTCTCTTCTGAGTATGTGCCTTTGCATTTATAATCAAGACAGTGCGTATTCTCGGCTAATTGATCTTGTACTGCAACGCATAGTCTAGACTGGCAAGTATCACACTGTATATGTTTTACTTTATTGCTGATCCAAATATGTTCAGGATTAATTGCATAATTTCCGCCACCTTGGACTTCTTTGGTTAATAATCCTACCTCTGTCATCGTATCGAACAACTTGCACATGAAATTGTTGAATAAAGCAGAATTTTTACCAATCCACGGGTCTTCAAAGACTTCGATAAAGTAGTTGCTATACCATGTTTGTTTGTTGTCACCGCGCATCACGGCCATATCAAGCGACTCGTGGTTCCTTCCATTGTGGAATGTGCCAACAAGTTTTGGGAAATGCACACCTCCACCAAAGTATGGATTAAGGAAATGGCGACGATCATATGTCCAATTTAATGCATATTGATTAAGGTATTCTTTTCGATACATCTCAAAGAATGGATGGTCAACAGCTCCATGTGTTCTCATTCTTTGGAGTATGCCATATACATAGCGAATGAATGTTGATTCATTGCCTGCAATACGTTCCATCGCATTTTCCTTTAGCCAAGGAACCATATGTGCATATACCTCAGCTAAAAGGTCTCTCTTGAAAAAAGAAGCAGAGGCTCCTGTCTTTTCTAGAGTTCGGCCAAGTTGAGCAGTTAGGGCAAATTCGCTCAGAATCTCCCAATCTACTCTAAGCTCAAACTCATGCTTAAAGCTATCCATAAAATCGCTACCTTCACCAGAAATTCGGTAGTTCTTACGCAAATCAATATGTTTGGCAAGGTCTGCTGGTAAAAAGCGATTATAGTATTCTTCATCAGTTAACTGCTCATGCCAGTATTCCTTAAATCCTTTCTGCAAATCAACGAGATTAATAGGCTCGGAGAGTGTATTTATATATTTTTGCATGGATTGACGGAAGAGGAATCGATAAGTTCGAGCCTCATAGAAACCGGCCTGATGAGCTGCATCTTGTACACTATTAGTAAAGACAAGTATCTTACGTTCATCAGCATTGGCATGATCAAAATCACTGGATAGGACCTGACTAATAGCTACACTGGAAAGAGTGGAAGTGCGACCACCTATCTGACATATTGTATCACCACCATTGCATTCAGGACAAGTACGTGCAAATTTCTGATTTCCATTCCTGTTTGATGAAGATTTACTGCATACACGCAAGCGGATAGTGTCACTATCACTTACGCTCGATTCACTTAGGTTATTGAGCTTTACATAATGAGTAACACTTATTGCATTTTCTCCTAAATAGTCATCTACTGCCTCGTGACGTTTTACTTCTGTGTTTAGCAAGTAAACGTCCTTTTCTTTGCTGGCAAATGCCATATTTATGGTACGCACGTCACTACAATACCTGTCGTCAGTAGCCAATCTACGAGTAATCCATCCACTTGCACCACAGTCTCTACAGAAAGACATAGGCAACGCTACACGGTCTTCGTCTGCTTTAATACCTCCACGCCAAGTAAACTCAGGTTCCTTTTGGACATAACGTAAGATACCACTTAACTCACGCTGCCACAATTGAACTTGGAGATATAACATTGGTATAGTCTTAGAATCAGAAAGCGGTCTTTTGGCATATGCAATCAATGCTAAAAGATTTTCAATGGCTATTCCACATGTTTTTTCTGTATATTGTTGACGAAGACGGCGGAACTCTGTATTATCCTCTAATTTGTTTTGTAGTTCTTCAAGGGTTAAAATACCATCCTTAAGAGCATAAAGCAAATCTCTAACAATACCCATGCGACGGAGGATTTGCCCAGCCTCAATTGGTGTGGCATCACTCTTCTTTAGCCAATACTTACACAATCGTTTCATGTAAGTATCAACTGTATCGTTATTATTAAACACACATTCCTTGATAAGTTTCCCATCAGGTATGCTTGTAGTTACAACATCAATGTATTCATCAACAGGAATACGATGCTCCTCAATAACGTTATTTTCATAAAATGTCTCCCCAAAAACATTTGTCGCATAGTCGCATAGTCGTCTTTTACTATCCTCACCACTTCCAATTGTTGCTGAAGTACCTATGGGGCATAACGAGTTCTTAGGTAGGTTCAGTTTAAGCTTCAAACGACGAATAAGATTTGCCACATCAGTACCTTGAGCTCCATCGTAAGTATGTAACTCATCCAGCACAATAAACCGTAAGGCCTTTTGTTCTGTATCAATATTGCCTTTCCACAGCGACATAAAGCGTTGACGCATCAAACCATAGTCAAGCATTTTGAAATTCGTCAACAAAATATCGGGAACCGTGTCAAGAATAGCATCTCGATTTTCTATGATATGGTCTTTACCCATATCACGAGGATATTCTTTTGTATCAACGCCTTCGCCTACAAATAAACCAGCTGTAACTTTACCTTTCAGTCTGGGGGCATTCCAAATTGTTTCAGCAAGACGTTTTGCCTGATCACTTGCAAGAGCATTCATCGGATACATGATAATTACTTTAACTCCGGTTTTGCGCTCATATTGGTTGCAGTGATAACAATAGTCCAATATTGGATATAAGAAACATTCTGTCTTACCAGAACCCGTACCTGTTGTTAATAGGGTAGGCTCTGGATTATGTCCATTTTTCATCGAAAGCTGATGAAATGCCCGAAGTTGGTGTTTATATGGAGGGAATGAAGGAGCAATATCTAACGGGATATTGTTACACTCTTCGGGAGTCGCTGACACGAAAGGAGTTTTCAAAGACACATATGGGCCTTTGAATAATCCATTGCTTTTATCTTCGATAAAACGATAGAAAGCATCACTCACATCCTTTTCTTTGAATCTGAATGTGGCTTTAATGTATTCTATAACTGAGTCACGAACTTCGTGTGCTTGTTGGAGTGGTAACATATTTTATAACTCTAATGTAGGTTCTTTTTTATAACTCATTGCAAAATTAAAACACTTCTGCATTGTTGTAAATCCAATCCCTTGATACTCTATTAAAGCAATCATGGATTTTATATTGTTCTCATGGATTGCTTTATCTATGATTTCAATCTGCTTTGAAGAACGACTACCTAATATCTTGATTTTCTCTGAATGCGAAATATCAATCCACTTAAACATAAAATCCTCAAACATATCATCCGGTGCTAACGGATCATATTCATATATTTCAATAGGAATATCACATTGTTCGAGATATTTATGCATAAGGTCAAGGACTTCAATTTTATCAAGTCCGCCATTGTGGGTTCCGAGAAGGGGAAAAGCAATCGAAGTGATACCTTTCTCCTTGTAAGAATCTACGAACTTTTGCAATCCTGCTTCAAGATATTCCATTTTGCTGGGATATTTCCAATGGAATTTTGTAGGGAAATTCAATACCCATTGTGGCGTGTTTTCTGACTTATACAGCCACAATTTTCCTATGCCAATCATCTTTGACTGACAAAACTTCTTATATTTTTCAAACATTTCAGGGTATCTGAGTTTGAAAACGAGCGCGATACCCTTGCCCATAACACCAACGCAGTTTATTGTATTTACAATCGTCTGCGTCTTGCTGTTAAAGATATTTCCTTTATGGAATGTTATATTATTCATTAATAGACTCTTTAAGATTTACATACCTATTTGCATATTCCTCTGACATTGCTATGATGCCGTTTTCCTCATCAAATGCTTTTTCTCCGTTTTCATACACAAACATGTGTTCCAGATATTTTAATCCACCTGCATCTTTTGTATAAGAAGCTATGTCACATTGATATAATATCATTTTATATTGGAGAAGAATTGATGGAGACATTTTTAGCTCTGTCGCATTAACAACAATTTCTTCCTTCAAATCTGACAATTTATATTTGTTTTGGAAGTACGAGCCTAAATGATCATCTCTCAGCAGTACTTCTACAAGATTGAATTCATGCTCGGTAAAAGGAGTGTTTTCCCATAGTTCACGAACCAATGAAAGAGTATGTTCATGCTGAGTTGAACGGTCTATAGCCTTGCCTATATCGTGTATTGCCAGTACAAGACGCATAAGATCCATGTTCATACATTTATTGTCAAAGGCGAAGGCGTACTTCTCAAATTGTTCGCATACTAATAGGGTATGCTTCTTGACCACATAATGCCTAACACGAGTATTATAGAGCTCTTCCAGTTTTGGCATTATAAGTTCAAGTGCAGTAATCATTTCCTTTGGTGAATAGTCATCATCAAGGCTAATACCCAAAAAGTTTTCGATAACAGTTGAGTCTGTGTTTTTGATTTCAGCTTTATTTGGAGAATATTTGTAAACCAGCCATCGCGGTGAACGAGCACGCGGACTCATATTAACATAGTAAACCTCAAATTCAGTATCGCCACATTCTACAGATACGTTGTCTCGTATCTGCATCACATGGCTTTTTACCGCTTTTATTTGAGACGCAGGATTGAACACCCTGATTTTGTTAATCTGAGCGCTTTCAATCTGGAACATATAGTCACCATTGTAGCTTGTTGTTATCTTAAGACTTTCATCTGACTTTTCAAACTTCAATGGCGGGTTCTCATGCTCGAATACATCTTCAGAGTCATAGATGCTATATATATGTTCACAGATTGGATCGTCGCAGAATAAAGACTTTAGTATTTCCGTTTCTTCATGGTCATAGCAGATAATTTGATAATCCCTAAGTTCAGAAAAATCAAACTCATTTTTTATAAGAAATTCTTGTTGCTTCTTTTCTTGGACTTCTCTACTCCATTGACTACTGTACAGGTGGACGGCATCTATATTATGAGGGTCATCTATCACCTTATATATTCGAGCCCAATTAGTCTGCAAGTTTCCAGTACTGTAATAACATAAATAAGAATGTTTTGCCAATACTTCCTGAAGGTCGAACTTAAAGAATACTGGCATCGGACACATAGGCAAACCATTATCCTCTGCACGTCCGTAGTACTTGGAACCTTTCTGTTTTCCCAAACATTCATTATAGAACTGTGTTTGAGTTCCAGTTCTAAAATAGAATCGAGCATATGGATGTGCTTTAGCAGACCTATGAACAACTGAGCCTGCAGCATCATATTTTAGTAGACCAAGTTCTGTTGCTCTGTTACGACTGAGTATTTTTCGAGATCTAATCACTTCTATCGCATTGAACATGTGCGTAAAGTGATATATGAATGGCCTTCTATACCCCGTCGATTTAAGAGTATTATAGAACTCCATAAGATTCAATTCACTCTTGTATGATTTATCAACGCCAGAGGTTCTGAATGCAGGATTCTCAGCCAAAGCAACCCAGTCCCAACGACTTTTGAATCTATCAATCAGACTTTGAGTAAAGGCGATGGTACTACTTTGAGAGATTCTCTTCCAATCGATTTTATCCTCAAATAAAGATAATGTCATTTCGTCAACAACAAAATCTGACCTTTTGCATATAATGGTCCAATTAACATTATCTTTGAATTTTTGCAAATTCTCGTTTGTTGGGTTAAAATCAGGAGAGTGCGATATTACATCCCAGTCAAGATATTCTTTGAATGTTTCAAGGGTCTTGGGATTGGATTTATCAATATGAGTACTATTGGTGAGAATTGACCAGTTTAATTTATGCTTGTAGAACAGAATTACATTATACTGTAATTCCATTCTTCGTGAAATGTCAGTCCAATCGAGATCTTTATCCTTTAGGATTTTCAAAGTGTTCATAGTCGGGAAGAAGTCTTTTCTACGGCTGAACTCTTTCCAGTCTAAATCAATATGGACTAACTTAGAAATATGCTCTTCCGTAAATTCAATGTCTTTTCTGCGTAAGATTTCCTTCCAGTCCCATTCTTTATCTATCAGAGAAATTACAATATCGGCATTAAGATTGAGGTCGTTCCTTCTTGAAAGAGCAGACCAGTCCCAGTTTCTGTTTTTATGTTCTTTGATATATTCTATGGTAAATTGGCAGTCTCTTCTTGATGTCAATTTATACCAATCCCACGAAAGGTTATCATGTTCGGTGACGAACTCAGCAGATAATTCAAATCCTCTATTAAAAGATATTTCTTTCCAATCCCATTTCTCCTCAATCAATGATGTAAGCATTCGTAGTGTCAGCTTAACATCACGTCGTTTCGAGAGAATGGAAAAATCAAGATATGCAGAGAATTTTTCAATGTGCTTTAGTATCTCAGTTGGTTTCTTACTATTGTAACTAAAACACTTGCTTTTCTCTGAAAGATAATTCCAGTCCCACTCTTCACTGCGTACTCTAAGAATGTTATCGCACCAGTTGATTGATGAAAGGGTAGATAGGAATTTGAAATTCCAATGGAAGTCCTCGTTACCTAGGATTTCAAGTACCACATTCTCCCATACAGAAAAACCTTTGATAACTTTCTTGTCCCAAGAAAGAATTTTATTTAAAGATTTAGAGGCTGAAAGAGCATCCCAGTCAACAGGAATCCTAAATTCTTGATATGACTTTAAATATCCATCTACATCAAAATCATTTCTGTTATATAAATCAGAATAATCCCATTCATATGAAACTTGTTTATTTATCAGCAGGGCATTATCTCTGTTTATTTTCAGAATATCATTTGTTGAATATCGAGCTGTAAGCTTGCTCCAAATAGAAGTTCTAACTTCTTTCTCGAGCATTGACAGAATAATTGCAATCTGTATTCTTAATTCTGATTTTGCAAGGTCTTCTTCAGTAAGAACAGATTCTATTATATATCCCCAATCCCAAAGAAGGTAGTATTCTGGAAGGTTCTCTACAATAAAATCATGATCAAGACGAGCTGTTAATGTAACCCATTTCCACTTGTCTTCATAATCATCAAGATTTTTCTTGATTTTTTCAATATCTGCATTCTTTGAGATGTAATCCCAATCAAGAAGATCTAGAACATTCAGTTTAGAGAGAGATGCAAAATTAAGCGTATCACAGAAATTCTGAGTGATAACACTCCAGTCCCAATTTGGATCGTTTATATTTTGCAGAATGGTCTTCTTCTCAATATGAGATGTAAGTTTATTCCAAGCACCCTGTTCTGTAACTAACTGTCTGAATTCGTCTATTGCATACAGCTGAGAAAGGTTTTCTGCAGCTATTAACGGAATAGCTTTAGAGTAAGTAATGAAACCTAAATGCTGCTTGATAAATTCAATGTCTGAAACAACGATGTCACGCGTAGAGAGAATAGACCAGGTCCATTTGAAATCAGGATAAACGTCGATTACCCTTACATCCGTAATAGATGATGTGATATGGTTTAGACCCTTTACAGAGAATTCCTTATTGTGATATTTTTCAAACGTCTTGCTATCCCAGACAATTCCTTTATTGCATTCAAAACCATCAGCATTATTAACTGACTTCCATGAAATAAAGCCAAGTTTCTCATGCCAATCGATAACTTTAATTGTCCAAATGTAATCTGCTGAATTTGCATTATATCTATTCTGCAACCATTCCTTTTTCTCAATTATAGCAAATGCAAATTCGCTTGAGTCGCAATATGCTTCTGCCCATTCTACGGAGGCAAATGCCCTTGGCATAATTACGTCCAGATGAATATCTTTAGCAAATGCATTGATATTCTGTAATACATAGTCAAGACCGGCATTTGTAGAAATATATTCCCAGTTCCATTTCCTCTCTGGGTATTTTACTATTATCGAATCATACTTAGATATGTATTTTTCTGTTACAGAATACATATCGTATGGAATGAAATTTATAGTTTCAAGTACGAACTTATCGTCAAGTTTTTCCAAAATAGACTCCCAATCCCAGTCTACACCTTCATGGAGCTTAGGGATGACAATGAGACGCTTGACGAAATCAATACTTCTGTTTGCCGACAGACTTTCAAAATCCCAAGGATATCTAGTAGCAGTCTCAACGATGAAATCATCATCATAGCGTGATGACAGAGCTATCCAGTCCAAGGAATCTGTATAATTCTCCAGATACAGTTTAAGGGCATCTGTTGGGGAAACAACAGATATGGTATTCCAATGGGAACCATTTGCCAGTTTCGCAATTTCAGCAAATAGTTCTTGGTCTTTCCAGTTCAAATGCTCGCTTTCAAGGAAGTCATTAAGATTCCATACGTCTATGTATGGCATCATTGAAACATAGTTCAATTCTTTATGACTTTCTCTAACAAGATGCAAATATTCACCGATATGGATTTTCTGGTTAATGTAATCATTATTGCATTCTTGATGCATAAGAAGATTAGTCGCTTCAGAAAATTCATTGTTGTAGAAAACAAACGGATATTTAGCATTCTCATATTCATACAGTCTAAAATCAACATGAATCTCACTCATTCGAGACTCTATTAATTCTTCTGCACGGCAGATATTTACGTCGGAACTGCATTGAAGTGAAAGACGTGCTATGAGCTCAGAGGACGTATCATAGAGTTCTTCCTCAATACCATCATGGTTAAAATCGTCGTATGGGAGGTCAGATTTTCCCTGTATGGAGGATGTTACTCCAAGTGCATCACGGAATGGGAACATCTTGTATTCAGAGGACTCTTTCTGTGCGATGTCAAAACATTGCATCAAAGCCATAACACCACGATGGAAAGAGTGTTTAACACCTTTCTTCAGTGCCAATTTACCGAGAGGTGACAACGATATCTCTTCTTCAGATTTATTTATCAGCCCGAAAGTTGTCAGTTGGGAGAGGATGCCATTAAAGATGTCCTTTTCTCCCTGGTCTGCATATCTTTTAGGAGTAGAATCAAAATCGTCTTCTACATTGAATCCTAAGATGCGTGCAAGCTGATTTTCATACAACTTTCCATTGTATTGCAATGTAAGCAGTATAACTTTATCCAGTTTTGACAGTTCGTATGTTATATAGTAGACCACACTGCATATGGTCTTACTTAATCTCCACTCTCTGAATTTATTGTCAGATGGGCATGAAGAGTATATGAGATTTCCTTCTTGCAGAATCTTATTATAGTCCATATTCACTTGCTGTTATTATTTTTCCATATTTGTTGTTAGGGTCAGCAATAGTCTGATATACATTTTCATATATATCCTTGGTTCTGAATAATTTGCTATCTCCAACAATTATAAGCAATCTTTTCGCACGTGAAAGTGCGACATTCAAACGGTTAGGGGATTGAGCAAAACCTAAATCCTCTTGTTTTGGGTATCCATCTTCTGGATAGCGCTCAAAATTAGGTTTTTGATTTTTTACATTTTGTATACAATGGCTTCTTACCATAGACACAATAATGATGTTTCTTTCCATACCTTGGAATCTATCTACAGTACTTACTCTGACAGGAATCTGCGAGCTATCAAATTCTTTCGTCATTTCCTTTAACAATCGTAACTGTTTACCATAGAATGAAATGAGACCAATTTGTTTATCTTCAACACTTTCCCATTTATTAATGTACTCATGGAAAGATTCAGACTCATTAAGCTCTGTTAATAACTTCTTAATGATTGCCACTTCTCCATAATTTACACGAGATGTAGCATTAAGCATTTCAGGACTTGACGAATCAATCCACAATACATGTGTCTCTGGATCTATTGGACCTGCGGTTATTCCATGGTACCTTGATGCGCCATTATTAATATAGTCAGGGTCATCGACACCTAAATCAATAGGGGTAGTAAGACCACATTCCAAGCCACCTTCATCTTTGTAGAATTGTTTAATAACGTCATTGATAGCCGGATGCATACGAAATTGATAGTTGAAAACACCCTTCAGATTGTCGTCAATCTGGTTGAACAAACGTTCGAAGTGGCTGATTTCAAGAGTTTTGAAATTCTTAAGAACGTAGCTCCTTAGTTCTTTCATCTTCTGACGTTCATCATCGTTCTTCTCTCTCTTGATAAGATAATCAAATGAGTTGATGAACGATTCTCTTGAAAGCATAGGAGGTAACTGCCTATGATCGCCAATTATCACATTCGTCTTACCGTATATTAACGGCAGAGACAATTCAGCAGGAGTTGCTTTACTTGACTCATCCTGAATTACCATATCAAAATATATTTTGGGGTTATATACATCCTCCTTGTCGGCGAAGATCTGTCTATATATACGATAGAATTTTGTAGGAACAAAACGATTTCTCTTGCCAGTATTCTCAATAGATTCTGACAATATTATGTTTTTCTGACCAATAGAACTACAAGTAGCTCCGATAACATTGCAATTCTTTATATAGTTATCAAAAAACAGATTCTTCAGTTCTGATGTAGGATTCTCGAGCAAATCCTTCCAAAGCTCCTGAGCGTCAGAAGGCATTTTATCGGAATCCACTCGACGACCGATATTTTCCATCCAGTTAAGAAGTATCAGTTTTTCTGGAGCTTCATAAATGGAATCCATATCAGTGTAAACGTCATTTTCCTCATCGTCATCATCATCGTTGATTGAAGCATTTTTCTTCTTTGCATTCCAATCTTCGCCCTTAGCCCAACGGTACATAGCAGAATATGAGAATTGCAGACCTTCTGTTTCAAGTCGTGACTCATCACCAATACGTATAGGTTTAATAAGATTATGATACTGGTTTACAACACGGTCAATAGCGTTGTCAACAGCGAGGTTTGTCTCAGATGTGAGAAGTATCCTTTTATCTGGTTTTTCTCTAGTATGCTGCCAAATCAATTCAGCAATGGCAGTAGATTTTCCAGTTCCCGGAGGTCCTTGGATAATGGCGAGATCAGGGGCCAGCAATGCTTTTGCTATTGCCGTCTTCTGAGGTTGATTTTTGTCTAACTTTCTATTAAGAATATGCTTGCTTATTTCCTGTTCTTCCAGTCTTATTGATTTTTCAAAATCTTTGATTCCTCCTGCTTTTGAGGCATCAAAGATAAAATCACCTAAAGAAACATTTTCAACATCTCGTCCTTGGACGATTCTATTCAATGATTCTTTAAGACGGGCAAGCTTTTCAAGATCACCAGACAGATCAGGTGTAATATATTCAACAATTGAGTCTTCAAATAACTGTTTGGTAATTTCATAGTTATCTCCTGAAATATCCAAAACAATCTCTGGGTAAGCAGAAATACGAATCAGCTTACCGATTAGAAGATCTCCAACCAAGAAATCTGCACTTTTTAACTCGTTTACTGCCTCAATACGCTCTTCATCGCGACTTTGTTTATCATAATGATATAATAGTTTAACGCAATCTGATGGAACATCTGAGATTATACATGAATAACGTGACGAATCAAGGGAACTTAATTTGTGAGAAAGCAACGGTTTAAATGCTATAAGGTCTTCAATATTATTAAATTCTTTGAAAAATGATAGTACTGTACCTTTTTTAACAAGCTCAATATTTAAATCTTCGAATGCATCATGGAGTTCTTCCATAATTCCAGTTAATTCAGCCTTCTTGTATTTTATATCGAAGTTGCATTTGTGGCCTCTTTTATACAAGCCAAAATCTATGAAGCCAAACTCTCGACTCATCTGAGTCAAAAGTTCAGGAAGGCTAGTTTCTCTCCAATTAAAGTCGATGCCGATTGAAGAACCAGTTCTTTCAATGCCAATGTCTTTATTTCTAAGTTCAGTATGTATTTGGTCATTGAAACGATCAAGCTCTTCTGTTGTAGCCCATTTCCGATTTTCCTTGTACTCATAGAAATAACGTTCTGTTACCACATAATTGTCCCTGCCAAATATCTTGTCAATTATCTGACGATCTAGAGTATATTCGAAATGGAAATCATCAGTACTCTGACTATTGAAGTATTCGATCTCATTCTTTTCATTTATACTTTCTTCTATTATCTCGCCTTCTGATACTAAATCATCGTCATAGATTATATCAACAGCTTTCCTCTCTTTAATTTTTCTTCTAAATGTTATAGTGCCATTCTTTTCTTTTGGCAGCCCAAGTATATTCTTTGTCCAGTCGTATTTGTGGAGTACATCTTTGTCTATTGTGAAATCAAACTCCACTTTGCACATTCGGAGGGCAAAGATTTCTTCCAGTTGTACTAATACATCATTTTTGAAGTAACCGCCTTCAACAACTAGTTGCTTATAAATTATTACACCACTATTTGTTTTTTTACAGTCTTTGAATGTTTCAATATTCTTAAAATTGTGGTTTGGGCATATTCTTTCCAAATAATATAGAATACTTGGATACGTTGGAATAATTGCAGAGGCTATTTCTGGCAAAGCAACTTGAAGTCTATTAAATTCATCATAATCTTTTAATTTATTTAGTTCATTAATAGATATTTGCAATCTTCTGTTTTTGTCAAAATCATAATCGATTTCTAGCTTTTCTAATAATTCCTTAACTTCAGTAAACTGAGCCTTTTTATCCGTTATTTTTCCGTCTATTACAGGACTGAAAGTAAAAGAAACATATTCTTTGTTTGCTTTTGTACTTATCCTTGATTTGGTAGCTTCATTAAGCTTATTCCAATTTATTATGGGCGTAAAGATATAGCCGTCATCGAAATGACAGTCATTATCTGTAATATCGAGCGCCTGAATTATATCATTCTTAATTTGTTCCGTATTATCAGAAGTGTCAAGAACTACATGTAGTTTCTCATTTATAATTTCTGATTTAGAAGGATCAATTGCAAGAGGAGCGGTTCTTTGTCGTAATATCTGTTCTTGAACCTCAGTATGCTTCTGCCATATGTCCTTTAACAATGTCTTGTCAGAACTCTTCTTCTGAAGGTTTTCAGTCATAACAATCTTATGGCTGACCACTACATTCTTAAATTCCTTATTGACTTTAATGACTTTTACATCAAGGTTTTTCCCTATATAAGTATCAAGTTCTGAAACCCTTACAATATCTATTTGAGAAGCTGGTAAGAATGCTTCAATACCATAAATATCTACAATCATACCGCCCTTAGTGCGGCACTTGATGTAACCCTTGATTATTTCGTCATTTTCTAGTGCTTCGTTCACGCGATCCCAGCTTTTTGCTGCACGTGCCTTGCGATGAGAAAGAAGAAGTTGTCCCTTTCTATCTTTATGATTTTCAATAAGAACTTCTACTACATCACCTACCTTAAGGTCTGGATTGTATCGGAATTCGTTGAATGGAATAATTCCGTCTGCCTTGTAACCAATGTTAACCACTACCTCACGCTTGTTAAGTGCGATAACAGTTCCTTCAACAATCTCATTATTATTAACGGTGTTTATAATTCCGTAATAAGCTTTCTCAAGTTCTTCGGCACTTAGACTTGATAAAGATTCACCATTATCGTAAGCATCCCAATTAAAATCTTCTATTATCATAACTTACTTTTTTGAGTTTAGATAATTTTCAACTTCACAAATTGTATATCCAGCTTTTATGAAAGCCTTTGCACTTTCTTCACCCAAGGGACTGAAAATGACTTTTTCACTTTCTATTCCTAATTCGGCTTCAGCAATAACATTCTTGTCGTCATCAACTAATGTAAAACCACCATCTTGAGAAAAGTTTATAGAATTTTCTATAAGATAATCCAAGACTGGATGTACTGATTTATCGTATAATAAATATACGTTGTTATCGTCAACGATATTGTCTGGAGTGTGTTTTAACTCCAGTTTTTCAATACATTCTTTTCTAAAATGACAGACAAACAATTCTGGCAACATGACATTTTTCAACGCAATACATCCTTTAAAGAAAGGAGCGACATCTTCTACATTGAAACCAGCGTGACCATATCCAATTGGAGTGACAAGAAATGTTTTATCTCTATTATTACGTGCGAATTGTTCAAATTGTAATATGGCTTTCCCAAGTATGTGAATATCGAATCCCATTGTAGGTAGTGCATAACACATTCCTGTTAGACCATTTGTAATGCCAACTTGAGCTCCAAAACTTTTTGCAGCTAGTCCAGCAGCACCATGTTTTTTCGAACCATATTTATTCGTCCCAAAAACAAAAATCTGGTTGTTTCTGAGACTAACAATTTTACTAGGAGTGCAACGGTCGTATCCTTTCAAAACGTCATAAAATAGATTATAGTATGCTGCTTCCATAACTAACTTATCTTTTTCAACTTGCTAAACTCTTCAAATTCAGTTAATAATCTGTTTGTGTATTTGATAAATACATATTCCGAGAGAATCTTGAACTTAATTTGGCTTACCTTACCGTTTTCTTTATGAATCTCAAGAATTTGGCATTGTGGCATTATGGTATTTTTATTCTTTATATTGAATTTTTGTCCATTAAATACGACATGCTCAAGAGATGATTGAGTTAAAGCAAAGCTATATTTAGTTTCTCCAACTTCAATTTTATCCCACATGCCTTCTTGTTCTTGTCCAACTTCCACTGTACATTCTTGACCAAGCATATTCTCTCTAAGATTATGCTCATGATGTGAGTGGATTAACAATTCACTCATTTGGAAGTTATCCTCCGAGTACGTTTCTATGGTTTCAAATTCAACGTTATACAAGTCCTCTATGTCACTTGTGTTTTCGTAGTATTTCTTTATTTTTTTGAACTGGTTTAGTTCATGAAGATTTGTTTTCGGGAATCTTATAGGAACCTTGTCAAATGCTTTTATGATAAATTCCTCCTGGCTCCATAGAGCAATCACGAAATCCATCCATTTAATAGCTTCTTGGATGTTTTTACAATTCTCCTTTAAATTGACATTGCAAGTACAATTCAGAACCTTATTCGGCAAGAAGGAGAAAACTAACTTGAAGGTATATGGTTCAGTTTCCAGTAAAAGACATACTTGCTCCTTGTTAGGATTATATCTTTGCAATTTTATCTTCTCCTTGAACTTTATGCTAGGTACAGTAATGATTGTCTTTATTGTCTCCACGGTAGGAGAGATGAATAGATTTTTACAATCATCATAATCAGCAATAGTAAGACCGTTAATGCTTATATTTAACTCCTTCATCATATCCAGAGTTATTATATATACAGGGATATGTGTTCTTGGTAAAAATGAATTGTATAATGTGGTATCTTGACTCATTATGGTTTCTGCTACTTCCTTTGATAGTCCAGAAACATTAATCTTCACATCTGTTTTTCCAGTAGAGTTAAATCTAATAATCTTATTTTCTTTTTGACCTTCTTCTACTATTGGCTGCAAAAAGTGCTGATTACTATATCGTCTAAAAGTATCTAAGCATATATACTTTCTTTGATAATCTGACTTAATCTTCTTGTTTAATGTTTCAAATAAGACAGGAAATAAGTCTTCTGCTTTAGCATTAAAGTATTTAATTTTCGTTTTTGCTAGTCTTTCAATCTTATGATGGTAAAGTCCAGGAGCAATGAGAAAATATTTTCTTGTGTCAACTTTAACCTGCTTGCGTATTTCTTGAATAAGCGTAAAGATATTACTATCTTCAAGGCTATAACCTATTAACAACATATCATTTGTTAGTATATGACTCTGTATATACTTCCAAAGAAGAGGTTCGTTGTTATTGCTAAAGAAGTTAGTGTAATCTTGTTTAGTTAGTATTATATTGTTTTTTTTCGTAAAATCACCATGTATCTTATATATGATTGTCTTGTCTTTTGGCAAATTAACACAATCATCAGTTGTCCTAACAACATAACAATTATCTGGACCAAAAGCGTCTTCAATTAATGTATCATAGTTAGTGGTTATTATATGACGAATGTGAGGTATTTTAGTTAAATATGTGTGATCCGAAGTATCAGTCGGCATAAATTTGAAGATTTCCTCTAACTTGCTTATCAATGATTCGCGACCATAAATCTGTTCATACTCTTCAGAAATCAAGTCTAAATGGGTCTCTTCTCGGAAATCCTCTTTTATGTCATTAGGCAAAGATTCTTTTAAGGATGCCACAATAGCATTAGCCATTTGGGCGCCGGCTTTACGAGAAAAGCCAGACCCCAAAAACAATGTTACTTGCTCTTTTCTTATACTATCTATTAGTTCCTTAAAATCTGCCATATACTTTATATATATTTATATCCTGGTTGTAATTAGTCCTCCAACAATTTCTCAAGTTGTTCTTTTGATGGAAGTACTTTCATCAATTCCTCATCCATTTCGTCTGCGGTTTTGTAGGTAGCAACTCCCATTGGCTGGCGGAAATCTTGCATGATGTACTCCACGTATGCTTTGTCTGCACTCTTGCAAAGGATGATTCCAATAGGTGGTTCTTCACCTTCTCTTCGGTCGTCATCGTTAAGAATGCGGAGATAGCTGCTAAGCTGAGCAAGATAGGCTGTTTTGAACCGGCCTTTCTTTAGCTCGAACACAACAAGACGTCGCAAGTCACGATTGTAGAATAGGAGGTCTATCCAATGGTCATGACCGAGCTTGTCATAATGAACTTGACTGCCATTGAAAGTAAATCCTTTACCAAAGGTCATGATGAAGTTCTTGATGTTATGTACTATGCTTTGTTCAATCACACGTTCATCTACATCTTCCTCGTGCATACCAAGTTCTTCTACATTGACAAAATCGAGTAAGTATTCATCTTTGAACATTTTGATTGCTCTATAAGCCTGCTTGTAATCAGGAATGGTGGCAAGGAAGTTATTGGGCATTGCTACTTGATGATGGTACAAGTCCTTCTTGATAATTCCTTCCAACTCCTCTGCACTTACTTTGTTATCTGCTGCGAACTGTATGTAGAACAATCTTTCATCCCAATCTTTAGCATAGGTCAAGATGGTTATATGATGGGTGAAACTGATGCTTAAGAATGGAACAATAGGGAAACTTTCCAAATTCGTCAGTTGCAACTGACGAATTGTATCTTGTTCTGCTTTAGATGCTTGCACATCTTCGAGCTCTTCAACTGACGAAATTTGCTTTAATTCGTCAGCCGTAACTGACGAATTGGTTTCAATGCCATTCCATGCCTCATAAAAGGCACGCATGTTCTTCAAGTTCGTTTCACTAAATCCACGAAGTCCAGGTAATTCACTGCGTAAGCTTTGGCTGATAGATTTTATCATTCCACCTCCCCAATGTTTATTCCTGGTATTAGCAGAGATATAGCGACCTACGCCATAGTACAATGCTAGCTGTTCTTGATTAACAGCTTTTACTGCACGTGACTGACTTTGCAATATTGCAGTCTTAAGTATGTTGACAGCATCGGTAGTTTGCTGAATTCCATTGTTTTCAATATTCTTATCCATAGTTAAAACTATTAATCGTTGTTGAATATCTTTTCAAAATGTGCCCATGCGGTGCGATAGTCTTCTATGCGGTCGCACTTTGTGTATGGAGCAACGAAAGTTTGTTGATGGCCACCGTAGAGTTCGCTCTTGGTTGGGTCTATGGTGTGGAGATATGTTGGCTCTGCACCTTTGTAACCCATGATAACACCACTCTCATTTGTTATCTCTTCGCCTCGGATAGCATTCCATGCAGGACGGTCGAGACCTACACCTGTGAGGCCTTTTGAGCAGGTGAATATAATTTTACCCTCAGCATCATACCATGTATCGTTTTCGTTCTGCTGCAACACAGGGAACTGAATATTGTAAATCATCTCCAAATCTTCCAAGCTAAGGCCTAATGCCATGGCTGCAATAACATCAATCTCCACCAATGCTTGACGACGTTCAAAGTAGTTACGAAGAGGCGTTGAGCTATCCCATGTGCTCTTCAGAGTGTCAAATGCTTTAAGGCGCTTGTCAGTTATACTCCATAGTTCTTTAGAGTAATCTTCTCGCCAACATTCATCCCATAAATCTGCGTAATGATTAGTCAAGCAATTAAGGATAAGAATACGGCTATATATAGCATTTTGATATGTTTTAGTGATACTAACAGGATACTTTGTTAGCATATCTTTTCCCACCTGACCTATACCAATAGTTTTAGTAAAGAAATCCATTGGTAGACTAGTGAAAAATGCAGCCATATCCACGCAGTCATATCCACTGCGGAACGCAGTGGATATGACTGCGTGGATATGTGCCGTCTTGCGTGGCAAGACGGCACATATCAACGTCCTCTCACCTGATTGGCTTAGCATACAGCGTAAGGTGACCTTATACTTATCTATATAAGAATCGTATAGATTGTTTCCGTCTATATCTTGTCCTATTACAAAACCTTTAATTAGATTCTTATATTCAGATTGTGTAAGATTAGGACGATAGTTTGATCTTTGAATAATCTCTTCTGGTTTTGTCAGATCTATATTATCATAATCACTATTCAAGATACACTTACTACGAGGCGTCTTATATAATGGGTTTCCGACATAGAATGATGGACCATTATATATCATTTCATAATTTTCTAGTTCTGGGATAAAAGTATTTCTAATAATAGTACCATCATCTACAGCACCTGTTTCATGGAAACAGTTATTGATTAGACTCTCTTTATCCTTAAGTCTTCTTGGATATTCGGAAATTTTCTTAAGAACTGAGATGATTTTATTATTGTGTATACTTACAAGTTTCGCACAATCTCCTGTTGTCCCATCTTCGAAAGTATCAGATAACACCTGTAATTCAACATCAGTAAATTCAACAATTCTATCTTTATGGGCTGAAGTATTCCATTTTCCATCACTATTCTTTATTCCTCCACAAACTCCATTACCATCGTGAGCGAAACATGCGTCCACAGTACTAGGATGGAAAAGATTGCTGAGCGAAGCGAAGCGCGGTGATGAACTTCGGCGCGGACCGAGAAGTTGATCACCATACACCGTATGGTGATGAACTTCGGCAAACAGCCGAAGTTCATTTTGATACTGGAAATGGTATCGCAATCTGCGATACATTTCCCGTCTCAATGGCTGACCCTTCGGGTCGTCATAAATACTTTCTGGAGTTAATAGTCCAATATAACCATTATCTTCAGAAGCTAAATCCATACAATTAGTTAGTACGCATTTATAGAGGTTAGTTTGTTGGCCAACCAATAATGGGTAGTTGCTATATGCATTCATAAATGATGCACTACATGCATTCTCAATTTCTTCCGATTTATACAGTTCTTTCAATAAAGGACTACTTAAGAAGAAATTGTCTTTCATAACACGTGCTTGAGGAGCAGATACTTTGCGGATAGCTATTTCTGGATATTTCTCAGAAATAATTCCTTGCTCATCGAACTGTAATTTCAACCAAGGTGGATTACCGCAAATAATATCAAATCCATCACGAAGCCAGAAGACTTCGATGAACTCCAACATAGGGTGGAAGAAGTGATAACGTTTGCCTAATGCATCAGCAATACGCAGACGAAGAGGTTCTTCATCGGCAAACAATGACAGATTAGCATGAGAAGCTGTAAGCAGTTCCTCTTGAGTACGAGCAATAATTTGCGATTCATCTTCTGTAATTCTGCCATATTCTACTGCTGGTTCAGATACTTTGCCAGCTCGTTCCAATGCTTGGCGTGTTTTGGTGTCAAGTTTAGCATTATCAACATCGAGCAATGCTTCAATATCACCCCAAAACTCTTGACGAGTAGGAAGAGCATCTGCATCCTTATATTCCCAGAACCATAATGAACACCAATAGTCCATTACAAGCTTAAGCTTACGATAAGCGTTATCGTGACGATAGCGTGTGTCGAAAAGCTCCTGCTTGCGTGCATATGTTTCAGCCTGATCGGCTTCCTTGAAAAGTGACTCCTGTGTTGTGTAGGCAACACCATCCCACACATCTTTTCGATTGTTGGTATACTTGTCAATCGAAATCTGATCGGTAAAATACTCCTTCAACAATACATCAATCTTACCTGATAATCGCTGTAAGGCCTTGAAGTCGACATCAGTAATAGGAGCGGTCCAGTCCTTAAGGATATTCGTCATTCTAGTGAATTCTGTTGGATATTCTTTCTTTTGCTCCTTTATGCTTCGAACTCCCAACATATTTGCATCTGGAAGAAGGAAGTGATATACATCATTTACCGAGCGATTGACACGGTTGCTGAAGAACTTAACCTTATGTGGAGCCTTTTCCCACCACTTATTCTGTTTAGGCTTGCTGCCAATTCTTTCGTAAATTCCATATACCTCAGACTTGCTATAAACCTTAAGCCATGCGCCAATAACCGCATTACCTACGGCAAGACGGTTGGCAAAGAAAGGTGTTTCTATGTCCTTGTGGATTACGTTCAACCACAAAGAGAGTTTACCCAGTTCAATGGCTGTAGGGTTCAAGTCGACACCATAGACATTATGAGTGGCAATATAGGCTCTCACCTTTTGCAGTTCATCACGGTACTTATCAGGCTGAATACGCCAATTATGCTTACCTTCCTCACGGAGCTGACGTTGTTGGTGAATAAGGTATGCTTCTGCCAACTGATTGATTACCTCATTCTGGAATGCAGCAGCACCCATTGCAGGCTCCAAAATTTTAAGTTCAAGCAGTTCCGTTGCTTTACGTTTGTTTTCACGAACCTCGTCAATAATGGTCTTCAGTGTATATTTTACTGTGCTTCGTGTGAGAACTTCAGGTGTATAGTAGCTGGCAGACTTCTGACGGTCACGACCATTCAAGCGATAGACAAATGTACCCTTTGGCAATATGGCAGGTGTGCCGTCTTGATTGCACAATACTTCTGAGATGTCGAAATCGCTCATACGGCTATAAGGTACAAGGAAAGTACCATCAGACGGGTCGTTAGCCTTGTGAACCTCAATATAGTCTTCCTCGGCATAGAATCCGCGGAAAGCGAGCAAGCTCTCATAGACGCTACCTAACTGGTTCACACCAAGGTTGGCATAGCTGATACGGCCACAATAGCTTTTCTTTTTTGACAACGAGAGAGCTTTGATAATCTCTTGCCATTTGATGTTGCGTATCTTCACATCGCCAAGATGGTGCAGGTTCTTGTCATTGAACAACGGTGAGTCAATAGGACGTACACGGAAACTCTTGTTGTTGTTCATTGAAATCGTAGCATTATGCCCATCTGAAAGCAAGTCAAAGAGGTGATGTATACTTTCGTCAAAGAAGTATCCGTCACGACTTGACTGAGAGTTGAGACGCATCATTTCAAGGTCTCTCAACGACTCTAGAGAATAACCGAGCTTATAGACTTCGTCACCAACAGGAAGGATCTCCAACTCTTCACGGCTTTCGGCATAAAACAAGAAGAGCAGACGATATACGATTGTGAGACAGTCGTCCTTAACTTCTGCTTCAAAATCATCGTCTGTCTCGTCATAAGTGATTGTTCCATCTTCTGCAAGGACCTTTTTGCCAAAAGGCTTATTGACTATATGCTTCATATAATACAAAGCCTCATTTGCAAGGGTCTCTACTGCGAAGATAACACCTTCCTTCAGGTCTTTGGTAACTTCATATGCGTTCTTGTAACTCTCTTCAATAAGCGTATCCATCAGAACGGTCTGGCCGTCTGAGGCGAGTGTTTCTTTGCAGCAAAGCAAGTGGAAGAGTGCATAATGGAGTCGGTAGTTCTTTATCTGTGCCTGGAAATAAAGGTCATCGAGTGAGAACTGAAGATATGAGCCACGTGCCCACTTGTCTTGGTCGAAAAGGAATACAGTGTTTCCTGCAAACATCAAGACGTAACAAGGCCTTCTATCTTCTGGCATCAAGAATATCTGTGTGATAGCCTTATTGATAATGGCTGGTGAAAAATGATACTTCTCATGATCAAGGTATTTGTTAGGGATGACCTGTTTCCACTGACCTGCATAATATCGTTGTTGACCTGATGTACGATCATCCTCATACTGCTGCTTGAAAAGTCCATCAGGTTCTGAGTCGTTGACAGAAATCAAGTTTTGCATCTCCATAATGAGCATAGTAATTCGCTCACCACTGCGAATGATATGGCGTACAGGTATGATCTCAGTAGGAGAATCGGAGCTTCCATCTTTAACCACGTATGGCTCTTGATAAGCATGTTCTGTATCGTATCCAAGTTTCTTCAACAGTGTGGTATGCCAATCGTGGGTGTGCTTGATTTGGTCTTCCTTTCGAGTACGACCATTGATTATGAAGTTTTTGTACTCTTCATATTCACTACGAATCTGAACGTAAGGACTACATAGTGCTTTCATCTCGTCAGCACTCACACCAGCACAGGTTTGAACCTTGTTGATGAAATCATCGGTAAAGTAACCTGATGGGAAATAATCACCAACATTCTGTATAAATCTATATGTTATATTATCTGCCATGACTTATCAAAGATTATGAAATACTGCCAATAAACGCATGTAAGGATCTGCATTATCGAGTGAGAAGAGGTCTTGATAAAACTGACTTGATTGGTCAGTTATCTTCTGAATCTCTTCTTTTTCTTTCTTATACTTGTTGGTACGAGTGATTGCAACGTCCTCGTTTTGGAATAGAGAATTTGCAAGGTCGGCCCATTCAGACAACTTTTTCTTATATGTCTTTAATTGTTCGTCCATGGATTTACTAACTTTTGCTTGAGCTTCGTACATGTAATTAACTGTACCAAAATCAATGGCTTCTTGTAGATTTGATTGTAAGATTGCAATCTCGTCATCAGTGGCTCCGGTCATAAACTTATTCTCTATGGCATATTTATTCGTAAAGTCGTGGAATGACATTGGAACTTCTTTGATCTGTCCTTCGCTGTTTAATGGTACTACAAAGAATTTGCTAACTAAGTTTTGTCCTAGACCATTACCATGACTACCATAGAAGAGATAGTAACTCATGCCCTTAGGTAGTTCACTAAAGCGTACGGCCATAGCCTGCGATTTAGGCAATGATGCCGTGAACTTAGTGAGCATATATTGGATAATAGGATGAATATCATAAAGCGGAAGGAACTTGCTCCATTCGCTTTTGGTACTCTTGCGAGATTCCGCTATTGACTTGTTGAGCCAAGTCTTGTCTGTGGCAAGACGGAAAATGTTATCCTTTGGGAATGCTTCACTTGGGATGTCATAGAGTACATCACGCAAGTCTTCATTATTCTTAAATTCCACGAAAGGAATGGTAGCATCGTCACGATGCATAACAATGTCGCCATGCAGAACACTGCCAACGGCTTCAAGTTCATCGAACAAATCCTGGTAGAAATTCAGGTCATCGCTATAAAGTGAGAAACGTTTTTCAAAGACATCCTCAGACAAATGCTCTTTAGTAGGAGTCTTAGCAAGGTCTTTCTTGAATCCCATTGGTCGGCGACGACGCTGTGGTTCTGGTTCTATGGCATCGGTATCAGTTTTACCCTGAAGCATATCGCCAATAGCCTTTTCTTCTTTTTGAACGTTATAAAGTTCCATTACACTCATGGCATCACCCAGAGTATCGTGAACTTCTTGCTCCTTATCTCGAAGTTTATCGATGATTCTAAAATCTGTTTTAAGATCCGTCTGCTCACTCTTAGCTACGAGATAGTAGATGAAAGGTGTTTGCTTTTGACCATAGCGGTCAATACGTCCATTTCGCTGTTCGAGTGTAATAAGACTCCAAGGAATGTCGTAATTGAACATGATATGGCAGAAGTAGTGAAGGTTGACACCTTGGCTACCACTATCACTTGAAATGAACACACGGATTTTGCTATCTTCCTTTGCAAAGTCGCTCACCATTTCCTCTTGTTCTGTATCGGAAAGTGAACCATCGAAACGTTTTACTTGTTCATCTGTGAGATTGAATTCAGTCTTGATGCGTTCAGCAAGGTATTTCATGGTTGCAATACGCTCGGTGAAGATTACGATACGCTCTTGCTTGTTGGTTGACCATATTTCTTGCAATTTTTTCTTGAGAGCGTCATAGCGAGTATCACGTTTAAAATCAACAAGAGTTTGAATATCTGAAATGAGATTTTCTATGTCACTACTATCATCTTTCTTTTGACGCTCCAAAAGTGTTAAAAGAGCAGCTTTCGGAGATGACAAAAAGCTCTTGAACACAGTAAGAGCAAACAAAGGATCGTGAATGCTACTATTGCTTAGGTTCACAAACTTTGCATGCTGCATACTGAGGATATTTTCCTCTTCTGGAGTAAGATGTACATCAATAGGGATAACCTTACGCTCTTGGAACTGGCTACGGATACGTTCGTCTCTAATATCGTTCTTGAAGCGACGTACATAGTATGGCATCACATCCTCTTTTGTATATTCACCATTGCGAGGAATAGATATTGGCTCAAGCATTCGCATAAGATTTGCGAATGACTCAGCAGAACCATTATGAGGAGTAGCAGAGGTGAGAATCATTGATTCACACTTCTGAGCAAGGAATTGAGCCAAGTCACCACGAAGGCTATCTTCATTGGCAACTTTATGACATTCATCAATAACAATAATGTCCCAATGGGTCTTTTCCAACCAAGCACGGAAACGACCATTGTTCTTGAGTGTGTCAATAGATATGATAGTCTTATCGTAGTAGTCAAATGGATTCTTGTTCAATGGAATCTCGTTTTGAATCTTAGCCACACCAACGCTGTCAAGTCGAACGAGAGGAATTGCAAAGCGATTCCAAATTTCTTCCTGGAATTGAGCCAATATACTTTTCAATGCACAGACCAGAATCCTTTTACCACGACCACGACGGATCATTTCTGCCAAGAATATACCTACTTCTATAGTTTTACCTAAACCCACACCATCTGCAATCAGAAGACGTGGACGGGGCAACTCTAAAGCCTTAAGGGTAGGCTCCATTTGATATTCTGCAACGTCAAAAGCTCCACCATGGGCAACAATTATTTTCTTCGAATAGAAAGCATTGTTTCTAATGGCTGTTTCAATATGGAGCTTTGTCTTTCTCCATCGTGGGTCATTGTCTGCAACTAATATTGTATTTGCCGGGCTGACAACTTCTATGTTTTTATCTATGGTAGAGTCAAAAATGAAATGATGATTTTTTACGAGTTCGCTTATACCTGTAACATGAAGCAAATATCCATTATCGGTATTTCGCTCTACATTGGTAATTAAGAACTCTTCGCCTCGAGCAGTAATTCTCTGACCAGATGAAAAATTAACCATACGCACTTTATTGATTTATGTTGTTCAATAAATCTTTCATTTCTACCTCTAGCAATTTTGCAATATTAGCTAACGTCGCTAAATCAGGTTGCGATTTATTTGTACACCACTTAGAGACTGTTGCAGGGTCTTTACCTATTTGAGCAGCCAACCATTTATTGGTACGTTTCTTTTCGACAAGAACAACTTTTATACGATTTAAATCTTTCATTTCACTTTTATTTATTGCGTTTAGTGCAAATTTAATGATAATATTCAAAAATGAGATGAACTCTAATATCTTTATTTGTGTTGTAGTAGTGTTTTTGTTAAATTCGTACGCAAATCATAGTCTGTAATCGAAAATTACACATTTTGGGCTCAATTTTCTTATGCAAAATTAAAGCAACGAGATATAGTCAAGTATTGCTTTGCTATAGAACCACAAATTGATTTTAATAAATTTCTGTCTCTATTCCTTTCCCTTAAATCTCTTTTTGCAATTCTCATAGGCACAAGAAAATAAATCCTCAAATGAGAGAAAATCTCAAATGAGGGAAATGAAAAAATTAAACTTTTACGCCTATGTATTACGAAACAAATTGTAGTTGTATCAGCATCAAAAGATGGAAAGAACTTATGAGAGGTGCAAGAAGGTGTTCCTATAAAAGGCTGGTCAGCCGAATAAAAAAGAACTTCCTGATTTGTATAGAAATTTGTGTCTGGAGTTTTATAACCCCTATGAGGAACAATGTAAACAGACAAACAGCCATTACATATTGGTGCATTCTGCTGTAGAGTATTTCATCAGGAAATCACTAGTGTCTACTAATATATGTTAATCAGGATCAAAGTTAAATTCAAGCTGCTCGCCATTGTCTTTTTCTTCATAGTTAGGCGAGGTGAAGAGTTCCATGATGTCATCCTTGGTGAGCAGAGAACTGCCCAAAATTCGCATAACCTGCATAATTGGTCGGTCCAGCTTGAGGTCATGCTCAATGATTCCGATGAGGCAGTATGTGATGATGGCAACGTGGATTTGGATACGTACCGCATTGTTACTCTCTCCCCAGAAATACTTGACCTTGAGGTGTTGCTTGATTCACTTGAAGAACAGCTCGACCTGCCACCTATATTTGTAAAGGAGTGCAACGTCCTTGCCTGCAAGATAGAAGTTGTTCGTGTAGTAAGTGAATGTGCGATGCTGGTCAGGAGCATAGTAGACGATACGCCTGATGTTGCCTGGGAACTTCTCTTTGTTCTGCTTCTTCGTAAAGACGATAGTCTGGTCACGCAAGACATTGTCCTCTCCGTCGAGAATGTCTTCGCCATCAATGACCTCATAGTTTGGGTGTTTTTTCTCACGGATGATAAAGAAAGCTCCGGGCACTGCAATCTGGTAAAGTCTGGCGAGATCAAAGTAGCCTCTGTCAAAGACATAGCATGCCAGTGGCTCGTAGGTGATCCAGTCCATCGCATTGACATCATGCACGTTGGCATTGGTGATGCGGTAGAACACGGGAATCTCCGTGACGATATCCACCTGAGTATGGATCTTGATGCTCGACTTCGTGCTTCTGAACTTCTCCCAGGCAAAGAGCGACATACAGAGGTCGATAGTCGTGGAGTCCACTGCATAAAACCTACCGAGCAACTCAAATTCTCTTGTAATCCTTCGCTTCTGCGCAAGGAATACCATGTGGAAAGCAAACTCCTCAAAGATGCGGTAGTCTCTGAGGTTGTTAGCCTTGGAAAGCGTACTCTTGTTGACGGGTGTCTTTCCAAATCCGAGATGAAACGATTTCTTAGCATGAGCAGTTGTTATATCTTTGAGTTCTCTCAGCCCCTTGCAACCCATAAATTGTCCGAACATAAGGACGAGCAACTGGCTCCAGTGAGATGGAGTCCAATTCTTGGTTCTGTCGCCGGACTTGACGACAAGGCGTTCGAAGTATCGCTTTGGAAGAAAGCTGGCTATCTGAGTGAAAACGTATTGCCCGAGATGCATATATGTCCCAATTTTGATTTGGGAGAAAAGTCCGCATTTCAAAAGTGCGACATGGCTTTTTCGAACTTATTATATTGTACATGAGAGAGATATGATTTATTTAAACAATTTTAATAAACACTAGTGTCATACTTTAATATCATACTTTGAAAAGGAAATAGGCTGTTAAAATAAAAAAGGACGACCTTTTGAGTCGCCCTAAAACTAATGCTAATACTTCTTATTTCTTTTTCCCAAAAAGATAGTCGTTGAGATCCTTGTACTTCTGGTACCTTACGGACTCATCAAAAACTCTATGGTCATATAATCCTCTGATTGTCTCTACGGTCTTTTGTCCTGCTGTGTCATTATCCAAATAACAATGGATATATGAGAATTTATCCAGTTCTTCGAGACACTTCTTCAGATTACCTATGGAGTTTAGAATCACATAGTCTGTGGAGTATTCTATACAGATGAATCTGTTATTCACTTTCAATAATGTCAGATAGGATAGGAAGTCCATAAATCCTTCAAAGATACAGATATGTTCTTGAATGACACCATTGCACATATATACCATAGTTATATCCTTATTCTTGTAGCATCCTTTGTAATATGAGTTTCTGATTTCATATCCACCTGAACGATTTCCGAACGCAATACCAAAATATGCTCTCTGGCGTAATTTGTAATGTATCTCATGACAATACTGTTTGGCCACGTTGATGTCTACGAGTCGAGATTTGACATATGACAACAACGCATAGTTGTTCAGAGGTATGACTTCTACATTTCTAAACATGTCTTCAATAGGGGGAGGTTGTATAGTCGATGGCTTGATTCGGATTGAATCCGCACAAGGGACCTGATTACTTAGGATGGATAGTACTTCACTAACACTGCTTGTGTTGAATAGGTACTTCCCAAGCAAGATAATATCACCACCATCGGCTATCCCAAAATCGTACCATTCATTCTTATTGTTATCTACCTTGAATGATGCAGTCCTTTCTGATCTGAATGGCGATTTGAACCAGTATTGTCCACACTTTGATTTTGTAGGCTTATATCCTAATTGCTTTAGATATTCTACAATGCTTATCAGTTTTGCTTCAAGTATATTCATGTCTATTCGGTTTAGTCCAACTTATATATATTCCCAAACTAAACTAAACTGCTTCTTGTGCAAAGCGTTTCCTTGTCTAAGATATATCCTTGTTCTTCCTTGATGAGAACATTTATATTGGACAAGAACTTGCAGAGTTTGACAATAGTATTTCGACCTCTGGCGTAACCAATGCTTGCATAACCAGTCTTTAAGGAGTCCAGCAATTCCTGATATCCCATACATTGTTTGTCTTTGAAAGCACACTCTAAGGCTTCAAGATGCTGTTCGTTGCTCATGTCTGCATATGAAGATATTTTCTCCTTTATCTTAGTAAACTTATAGTCGTTTACTAACTGAGGTAATGCATCTTCGTTGATTTCGAAAGCAAACGGAACAAACTCCTTATCTTTGATATGTACAGTCCTGACTTCACTAATATTGGGATACTCTACATTCTTAGATACTTGTAATATGGTTTCAGCCTTGTTGTTAAGTTCTGTACCGATATGTCCACGTGTATTATCATCACCTTTATTCTGATGAAGTACCGTGTGAATATGCATTTCGTAGTAACTTGACCATCGCATAAGTTCGTTGATGATATTTAGAGATTCACCAGGTGAATTAATGTCATGGATCAAGTCTCTGATACCATCAATTATTACTAGACCGATATTCTCTTCCTCTTCCAATGCACAGCTTATGATTTCTCGTCTTTGCTCTGGTGTATACTCTCTGAGGACAAAAAATAGGATTCTATCGTCTTCATTATCTATAGGTAAGTCAGCCAACTTCATAATTCGTTGCATTACCTTATGGCAATGACATTTGCTCTGCTCTGTGTCAACATAAAGGACGCGCTCTTTTCCTTTAGGTAGAATAGTCTTATACTTCAATACCTCTTTCCCTGAGAGGGCAGAAGCTACTAATGCAGATACATTGAACGTCTTCTTGCTTTTAGGTTTACCAGTTGATGCACTAAAATTTCCTAAAGTTGCCACTGTTGTTCCATTGACCTTAATAATCTCTGGATGGAACTCGTATTTGTCTGTTACATTTAACCTTATATGTTTCAGAAGTAACTTGTAATTGGTACCGTCGATTTTGGTACTACTCCTCATGTCTATCGGTGATTTCATAATCAGTTCGTTTTTCTTTTATGTTCTTTGGCTAATTCATGAGCTTTCGTTGCTGCAATGGCATTGATTTCATCCATTGAGCGTACAGGATGGCGACTTATCCATTTGAGCAGGTCTTCACGCTTGATGAAAATGCTTTTACCATTTGGCTTATAGTAAGTCATTTCTCTGTTTGAAGTAATCTTATACACGGTGCTTTTGCTTAAGCCAAGATATTTAGACGCTTCATTAATTGTATAATACTCCTTGATAGTATATGCAATCTCGGAAATGGCCGTCATGTACTTTAGCAATTCTTGAAGACCATTGAATTGCTCCAAATAGCTCTTCACTTCCATTATTTTCTCTTGAAACTGACCTATGTCATGAGTTTCAATCATCTCTTGAGCCTTCTTAAGTCTCTCGATGTACTGTTCTAGTTCTCGTGGCGTCATAAGGATGCAGAATTTGAGTTAGCATTTTCGAATGCACGTGCTACAACAGGATTTTGTTGTGCCCATCTTTTCAATTCTTCCCGATTGAAGAATATCATCCCACCATTAGGCTTATAATATGGAATGAGTTTAGCAGAGGTCAGTTTATAAAGATAGCTAGGTGATATACCTAAGAACATGCAAGCTTCGGTTGATGTGTATACTTCTTAAGCGTCCACATCTTATCATCAATCTTGTTGATTTCTGTTTCGATTCTTTCATCGAGTTTTGTCAACATCGAATGAAGGTTCTGAACACTTGATTCCAGATGCTGGATAGTTTGTGGGGAAATGGCATCCCTCATCTCTTGTATTCTTTGTTTCATCTTGCTAATTTTTGAAGTGAATAAAAAAGGCTTTGCCCTCAGTAATAACCGGTTACGAGGGCAAAGCTACAGAGATGAGTTGGCTCACAAAATTGAGAATGTTGATTCTCTACATCATTCTCAACACGATTCTCAACATTTTTTTCTTCTTTTTTCTTACTTTTCTTCCTTTGACTTCTCAATAATCTTGTCTATCAATGAAAGCAATTCACGTTCTTTGGGCGACGGAGGACGTTCTTTCAATCTATACAGAGTAGACGAGTAATCGTGCTGTTCGAGGTATTTGCAACCAGAAGAACTCCGTACCATTTGGCGTTTCGCAAGGTCTACTTGCCATGTATTTACAAGTATACCATGTGAAGCCAATCTGTCAAAGAAAAGAACAACTCTTGTGTTATTTGAAGAGCTTAGGCTTCTGATTTTCATTTCACCCATTAAAGCTTTAGCATCGCTTTCATCAATCTGTTCCTTAAAAAGGTTAACTTTGTTTGCTATGTGCACAATTAGCTCTATATGCTTTTGGGTTACAGTATGGGTAACGCTAAGAATACCGACAGGTCGTGCATTTGAGATTTCTTCGGTCGCAATCGGGCTTGACTTTTCTTGTGGAATGTCAAATCGATAAAACTCAACTATAAGTTGGTCAATATCATCTTGCGTAAATTGCGGTTTGGAGAGATAATTTCTAACCAATCCTTCGTGCTCAGTCAAGAGTGTCAATACTATATTGTAATTCTGCTCGTGACCGTTCTTGCTCCATGCATCTTCGTTGTCGTGATGCTTAATTGAATTTAGATAGTCATTCATGAAGCGTTTATAACTCTTCTTTGATGAAATAACTTCTTCTTGAAATAGTTCATGTGCTGTGCTGAGCAATTCAGCTAGGCCTTTTCTCCCAATTTTAGGACTGACGTAGGTCGAACGCCTTACAAATTTGTCCAAAAAGAGAGATGAGGCAAGATAAAATTCGTCTCATTGTTCCTTGATTTTTAATTTGTAATTCAATTATGTATAAAGTTCTCATAGAGAATTCATTTTGCTAATTAATAATCATTTAGCATTGTATCTTTTCGCAATTTTACTAAGCTCTGGATCGTATGTATCATAGACTCCCTTTCTTTTAAGCTCTCCGAGACCTGTGACCATGGCATCTTTATGAGCAACTTTGCCAAAAATTCTGAAACAGCAGCATGCTTTAACCCACACCAATCGTTTGTTAGTTGGTGTAAATGCTTCTGTCAGGAAATACGACAATTGCCTTTGGCTTTTAATCCATTCAACAGGCTTTGAGAACTTGTTGGCATCAAAGATTCCTTGAAAGTCCTCTAATGTAGAATAGTGAGCTATCTATCCACCTTTCACTAAATCCATGTACATACGCTTTATGCGTTGTTTTGGATAGGGGCAGTAGAATGTATCATTGTCGCTTGATACCTGTAGAAGTGAGCTAAAGTCTGCTTCTGGATATAAGCTCATTGCATACTCATGTTTAATTCTACCTTGATCTGTTTGAGCTAAGGGGACACCGCCTACACGATAACTTGCTCTGTTCCATTGCTTCTCAAAATAGACATACTTACATCTGTTGGGAAATTTCAAGATGGTTGCTATGGCATAGGCAATTACCCTAAGCTGTGAACCAGTAGTGGCTTTCAATGGCATATAGTGCTCATCAAGAAGACCACCATCGACTGCTCGTTGCAAAAGGTTGACTGTGCGTTCATTTGCAAGGGCAGGAATCAAGTCTGGGTATTCACTTTTGTTTTCTGCCTTGACTTTCCGAACAACGGCTTCTATCTTATGCATCTGTTTAATGAAGCCAATCAGATCAGGGCGTATTCTTGCATCTAATCGGCCATTCTTGTTGTTAACATATTCCTCGATGTCATCGATAAAGCCGATTCTGTCAATTTCTTCAGCTATAATCTTGCAGGAACTGTCCTTTAGATACTTGTAAACGCTGTCTGCCCATTCTTTAGACTGACTAATGTCTTCTTCAAAAGTCTTGAAATAAAGGTATGTATCAGAGTCTGCATCAATCCAATAGCGTAGTTGTTTAATCAATCTTCTTATCTTAGCCATTGCTATGACGGCATGTTGTCTGTTCATTGTTTCCATACTTGCAGAGATTTAATCATCCAAACTCGGAATCAATGAAACAGCCTTCTGCTTATTCTTATCAAGTACCTTAGCATATATTTGAGTGGTCTTGATGTCCTTATGACCAAGGAGTTTAGATTCTGTAAATAAGTCAGCACCCAAATCCAGCATGATAACTGCGAATGTATGGCGACCGCAATGGAAGGTCAATTCTTTCTTAGTGATTACAGCTGCGTCACACCATTTTCTCAAATAATTACTAATCCAAACTCCGTACTTGAACCCACTAAATACACGTTCTGTCTGTTCACCTCGTTCGCCGAGGTATTTGACAGTCTGGAGGCTGTGTCGTAATTAATGTTTACGGCGCAGCCTCTTATTTTTGAGCGTTGA
>CAYSYT010000009.1:0-38782 GCA_964435195.1 uncultured Christensenella sp.
ATATTATAATATATATAGAGAAATTTTTATCGGAGGTTTTTTATGACTTGGTTTAATAAGCAAAGCCGTTTGGTTCAGATTTTATTACTTCTTATTCCCGGCGTTAACTGGATTACGGAAATTTGCGTAAGATGGGGAACGTGGCTCAAAAAGGGCGGACTTATAAGGTTAATTATTTGTATACTCGTTACGATTCCGTCGGGTATCGTTTTCGGCTGGATTGACGTAATTTGGGTGCTTTTGTTTAAGAAGTTGTGCTTGCAGTAACTGTTATTCGGTAATAACGGTAAATTTAAGCCTTGACGCGCCTCAAAACGGTGTGTTGAGGCTTTTGTTCTAAACAGAAACACAATATGTTGTGGTTGTGAAAAAAATTTTTAACAAAATATTGTGACAAAGTGTTGACATAAATAAATCGATGTGTTATATTTGTAGCACACTGAAAAATACGGAATTTATATATGGAGGAAGAACAATGTTTCAAGTAAAGAAAAGGGACGGGAGTTTAGTTAATTTCGATATGTCGAAGATAACTACCGCATTAAGCAAGGCGTTTAACGCAAAGCAGGTCAATTACACTGCGGATATATTAAATACCCTTACGCTTAAAGTGTGTGCGGATTTTTCTAAAAAAATTAAAAACAATATTATAAGCGTCGAAGATATTCAAGACAGCGCGGAAGTCGTGCTTATTCAGTCGGGTTACGTTGACGTTGCGAAGAGTTATATTCTTTACCGCAAACAAAGGGAAAAGGTTCGTAACGTAAACGATACTTTGGTCGATTATAAAAAAATAGTTGACGATTATCTTAAAGTTTCCGATTGGCGCGTTAAAGAAAATTCAACGGTTACCTATTCGGTCGGCGGGCTTATATTGTCTAACAGCGGCGCCGTAACCGCAAACTATTGGCTTTCGGAAATTTACGACGAAGAAATCGGCGAAGCGCACAGAAACGCGGATATTCATATTCACGATTTGTCTATGCTTACCGGTTATTGCGCAGGTTGGTCGCTTAAACAACTTATAAAAGAAGGTTTGGGCGGTGTTCCCGGCAAGATAACTTCATCGCCGGCAGGGCATCTTTCCACGCTTTGCAATCAAATGGTAAATTTCCTCGGTATTATGCAAAACGAATGGGCAGGTGCGCAAGCGTTTTCGTCGTTCGATACCTATTTGGCACCGTTCGTAAAGGTTGATAACCTTTCTTATAAAGAAGTTAAACAGTGCATACAGTCGTTTATTTACGGCGTAAACACACCGTCCAGATGGGGTACGCAGTCGCCGTTTACTAATATTACGCTTGACTGGGTGGTTCCAAACGACCTTGCCGAAATGAATGCTATCGTCGGCGGAAAAGAACTCGATTTCAAATATAAAGATTGCGTCGAAGAAATGGCTATGGTAAACAAAGCGTTTATCGAAATTATGATTGAAGGCGACGCTAACGGCAGAGGATTCCAATATCCCATACCTACTTATTCCATTACTTCCGATTTCGATTGGTCGGAAACGGAGAATAATAAACTTTTGTTCGAAATGACCGCTAAATACGGTACTCCGTATTTTTCGAATTATATAAACAGCGATATGGAACCGAGCGACGTTCGTTCTATGTGTTGCCGTTTGCGTCTTGACCTTCGCGAACTCCGTAAAAAGTCCGGCGGTTTCTTCGGTAGCGGCGAAAGTACGGGTTCTATCGGCGTGGTAACCATAAATATGCCGAGAATAGCATACCTTTCGAACACTGAAGAAGAGTTCTACGAAAGGCTTACCAAAATGATGGATATTTCCGCAAGGTCGCTTAAAGTTAAGCGCGATACGATAGGTCAACTTCTCGAAGCGGGGCTTTACCCTTATACGAAGAGATATTTGGGAACGTTTAACAACCACTTCTCGACTATCGGTCTTGTCGGAATGAACGAAGCCTGCCTTAACGCAAAGTGGATTGGCAAGGATATGACTCATTCGGAAGCGCAAAACTTCACCAAAGACGTTCTTAATTTTATGAGGAATAAACTTTCCGATTATCAAGAACTTTACGGCGACCTTTACAACTTGGAAGCGACCCCCGCGGAATCTACTTCTTACAGACTTGCTAAGCACGACAGAAAGAGATATCCCGATATTATAACGGCAAGCGAAGGCGACAAAACGCCTTATTACACCAACTCTTCGCATTTGCCCGTCGGCTATACCGAAGATATTTTCACCGCCCTCGATATACAGGACGATTTGCAAACGCTTTATACTTCGGGAACGGTATTCCACGCCTTCCTCGGTCAGAAGTTGCCCGACTGGAAGTCTGCCGCTACGCTCGTCAGAAAGATTGCCGAAAATTATAAACTTCCGTACTATACCTTGTCGCCAACGTATTCCGTATGTGCCGAACACGGTTATATTTCGGGCGAAGTTTACGAATGTCCCGTATGCGGAAGGAAAACCGAAGTTTACAGCCGTATAACAGGGTATTATCGCCCCGTTCAAAATTGGAACGACGGTAAGAGAGAGGAATTCGCGAACAGAAAAGTTTACGATATCGAAAATTCCAAATTCAATAAAAGGTCGGAGTCCGCTTGTGCGTGCGAAAAACAACCCGATGTAGTACCCGAAATAGACGGACCGATATTGTTTACGAGAAACGGTTGTCCTAACTGCAAAACGTCGAAAATGATGCTTGACAAGGCGGGCGTAAAATACAGCGTGGTTAACGCGGAAGAAAATAAAGAATTAACCGTTAAATACGGCGTTAAAAAAGCGCCTACGCTTCTCGTTCCGACGGGTAACGGATTTACGGCTTACGACAATGCAAGCGAAATAAGAAAATATATAGAGAACAGATAATATGTACGATTTAATAATAATCGGCGCGGGCGCGGCGGGGATGACCTCTGCGCTCTACGCTTTAAGGAATAACAAAAGCGTGCTCGTTTTGGAAAGCGAGAGTTTGGGCGGACAGATAGCGACTTCGCCGAGATTGGAAAATTATCCCTCGATAAAAGAAATCAGCGGCGAAAAGTTTGCCGATAATCTTTTCGAACAGATAACGAGTTTGGGCGCTGAAGTCGAAATAGAAAAGGTAGTCGACGTAGAAAAGGGTTCGGATAAAATTTTCACGGTAAAAACCGAATATAACGAATACCGTTCCAAAACGGTAATAATCGCGGCAGGCGTAAAGCATAAGCATTTAAGGACTAAATCCGAAAGGGACGATTTAGTCGGCAAAGGCGTATATTATTGTGCTATATGCGACGGTCCTTTTTATAAAGATAAAGAAGTAGCGGTTATCGGCGATGCGAATACCGCGTTGCAATACAGCCTTCTTCTTTCAAGTTACTGTAAAAAAGTTTACGTTTATACCTTGTTCGATAAGTTTTTCGGCGATAAGTCGCTTGTTAAGGCGCTTCTTACCAAGGAAAACGTAGAATGGCGTCCGAATACGTCGGTAACCGATTTTATCGGCGAAAACGAACTGACCGCAATAGAGTATAAAGATAAAGACGGTAATATTTTAACTCACGATATAACGGGTGTCTTCGTGGCGATAGGTCAAGTGCCCGATAATAAGGTTTTTGCAAATCTCGTTGACTTGGACGGTATGGGCTATATCGTTGCCGACGAAACTTGTAAAACCAAAACGGAAGGGCTTTTCGTTGCGGGCGATTGCAGAACGAAGGGCGTAAGGCAGGTTTCCACCGCCATTGCCGACGGCGCTGTTGCGGCGACGAACGCTTCGGTATATATAGAAAGTATGGAATAATTTTGTAAAAAAGAAACGGCGTAGCATTTGCTACGCCGTTTAAGTTTTCAATAAATCAATTAACGCTTATTTCTTTTAAATGCTTTTCAAAAACTCAATTAAGAGTTTTTTTAGTTGTATAGTGAAAAGCCCGTGTTAGACACGGGGTTCAGAAGAAGTTATACTTATGATTCTTGAACAAAAAACTCCTTTTGATATAATAAAGTTGAGGTCTGCAAACTCAACGAAAAAATCAAAAGGAGGTCATTAAAGTATGAATGACATACCGTTCCACAATGCCCACAAAAGACTTTGCCTGAAAGTAGATACGTCAGTTTTTCCTGTGTATGTTTCTTTTTGTAAAATTCTTCTTATATTTTGTGGTAAGAATTTACTCCCTTTTTGTAATGATGACGTCATCACTTAAATCTATTTTTTCGTTTACAAATTTTTTCATAATAAAATCTCCTTTATCGCCTTTTGGCATGGTCAAAAAGGAGCAAAATTGGGGTCAAATTTCGCAAACTTATTGTTTTTGTGTAGAAGTCAATGACAAAGAAGAAAAAATTGCTTTTGGGGCAATAAAAAAGACTATGCAAAAGCATAACTATAAAGTTTTACGCAATATTTTATTCCATTGACTTATACGAGAATTTTGCAACCATCAAAACCCAAAAGCGATAAGGAGATTTTGGGATAATTTATGCAATGTGAAATTGCTAAATATCTATTATTTTATTTATAACTGGCATAATTAGCCATTTGAAAAGAAAAAAATAAAGTTTAGATTACTTCATAATAAAAACACTTTATCAAAAAATGATAAAGTGTTTTTTATAATCATTATGCTAGTTTCAAATCGTTTATTCCTTACGTGGGGATATTTATTCTTTTTTAATCGTAGCCGCGCAGGTTCGTATTTTGCACGTACGCTTTAAGTAGGTTTACGTAGCGTTCCGCCGTCGGTTTGTCAACGCCGTCAAGCCCTTGCGATATACAATTTTCACTTGCACGGAATTTTTGCAGATAGTATTTTTTTGCACCGTTTATCCATTTGCCTATGCTTAAAACGTTTTCTTCTTTATGGTATTTGCTAATAAGCGTCGTGCGGAATTCGTAGTCGGGCACGTTGGTAATTAAATATTCTATGCTTTTGCTTACGGGCGTTACGTCGAAATTTTTCACGCCGATAATTTCCGAATAGGCGTCAGGGGAGTTTTTTACATCCATAGCAAAGTAATCCGCCAAACCGTTTTCGTGCAGCGTTTTAATCATTTCGGGATTAGTTCCGTTTGTGTCGATTTTTATAAAATAGCCAATTTTTTTGATTTTTTCGGCAAATTTCGGTAAATCTTTATTAAGCGTCGGTTCGCCGCCGCTTATACAAACGCCTTCGAGTATCTTTTTACGGGCGATAAGATAGTCCATAACCTCGGCTTCGTTTAAGGGCGATAATGTGTTCAGACACGTAACCAAAGGCGAATTGTGACAAAAACCGCATCTGAAATTACACGCCCCCGTAAAAAGCGTGGCGGCAACCTTGCCGTCGTAATCGACGAGCGATAACTTTTCCATTCCGAATAGTTCCATTTTAATTACCTTTTAATAACGTTTTGAATTTTCGTTTGTTTCCGTTTTCAAGTTGGCGTACGGTTTTTGTAAAAACCGTAGAAAACGTAGTTTTTGCTTCACGTCAGCAAAATTACGCTTGTATTATATCGCTACGCGCGGGCTAACGCCCTACGGCTTTATACAAAAGCCGCTTGCTAACGCAAGAACGCTTGCGATGAAACACTGCGTTCGCAAACCCTTGCAAGCAAGTTTGCTCACTTGTATTATACCTTTTGAAAATTGACTTGTCAAATAATCGACGGTGTGGTATTATATATCGGTAAGCAAAGGAGTTGTTATGAAAGCAGTTATTCAAAGAGTTAAAGACGCAAACTTAAAAGTTGACGGAAAACTTATTTCCGAAATAGAATTCGGCTACGTTATTTTTCTCGGTGTGGCGAAAGGCGATTCAAAGGAAAACGCCGATTATATGATAAAAAAAATACCGTCCCTTCGCATTTGCGAAGACGAAAACGGAAAAACTAACAAATCTATTATAGACGTCGGCGGAGAAATTCTTTTGGTTTCACAGTTTACCCTTTGCGCGGACACGAGCCACGGCAATCGTCCGAGTTTTATAAACGCGGAAGCGCCCGACACGGCTAACGAACTTTATCTTTACGTTGCCGAAGGTATCAAACGAAGCGGCGTGAACGTAAAACTCGGTGTTTTCGGCGCGGATATGAAAATTTCACAAACGAACGACGGACCGTTTACCATTATTTTAGAGAAATAAGCCGTGAAAAACTTATTCGTTAAACTTACGTTTAAAACTATGTATTATTAAAATTAAAAAAATAAAAAAGGGTAACGGCAAATTTAAAACCGTTATCCTTTTATTTTACTTGAAAAAATAGAAAGCGATTATTTCGTTTCGCCGTTTTCCTTACGCGCTTTGTAATCTTCGAGGGCGAGGGCGAGTTGGTCGCCGCAAGAAGTATTCGCACGGCATTTAATACCTTTCAATATCGAAATAACCTCGTCGATGTCTTTCCCGTCGACTAATCTTGCGACTGCTTGAAGGTTGCCGCTGCAACCACCTATAAATTTTACGTTTTTAAGTTTGTTGTCTTCCGTTACGTCGTATAAAATCTGTCTGGAACAAGTTCCTCTAGTACTGTAAATTTGCATTTAAATGTCTCCTTATTCGTTATTTTAGTCAACTAAATTTTCGTAGATATTTCGGTAAACGTCAGGTGCTTTTTCGCCCCATTTTTTATAGATGTCTTTGGCTATCTGCCTATTCGGAACTACTAACTTCAGTTCCAAGACAGGCTGTACGGGTTCGATAATTTTTAGATAAACCGTATACGTGCCGTCTTTGTTCATAAAATAATCGGCAACGCATTCTTGCTTTCTGCGGTAGCGCGTGCGATTGTTTTTTATGAAAATAGAAATTTCTTCACGAGTAGAAACGGGGATTTTAACAAAAAAGTTTGCAAGGCAAACGCGTCCGTCGGGGGTGATAGTGTAAAGAGGTTCGCCCGAACCGCCGATATCGTAAATCCAACCGCAATCGAGAAGTTGATTAAGTATGGGTTGACAATCCATATAAGCAAGCCAACTGTTGGAGGAACAACACATATCGAGAATAGTATTTTCCGACAGAGGAACTTCCATCTTGTCAAAGACGAACAATAATATTAATTTGTTTAAAGACGAATCGCCTTTGACTTGCATTATCCGAAAATCTCCATTTTATTTGTCTATACATTATACCACATATTTAAAATTTGTAAACAACTTTACTGAAAATTTTGCAAAATATTGACAAAAAAAGTTTATAAAGTGTATCTCTTTGTGCTATAATACAAGCGAGAAAACTTGCTAGCAAGGGTTTTCGAGCGCAGTATTTCATCGCGAGCGTACTTGCGTAAGCAAGCGACTTTTGAAAAAAGGCGAAGGGCGGAAGCCTGCGCGAGGCAATATAATAAGAGAAAACTTGCTAGCAAGGGATTTCGAGCGCAGTGTTTCATCGCGAGCGTACTTGCGTTAGCAATATTTAACAGAATAAAAGTGGAGGAATTGTTTTGACTAAAAGGGAAGAATTACAGGTGTTCGTCGAACGTGCGGACGAACTTATAAACGGCAAATATATCCTTGCCGATATAAAAATCGTTAATTTATTAAAAGCAATCGCGTCGTCGGATACTCTTATCGCGCTTTTTAAGAATTGTTTGGACGGTTTCGATTATAACGCCGCAAAGAAAAAGTATTTAATTAAAAATCCTTACCTTTCAGACGAAAAGGGACAATTCGTACTTCCGCCGAATTCTCGCGAACTTTTGGCGTTCGTGTTTAACGTACTTATGGACGTAGACGCAAAAAGAATAAACCTCGGCGAATTTATAAATAAGTATTTTTACGAAGACGGCAGTTCTTACGCAGGTTATTCCTCATTCGTTAACACAATGATAAAGCCTTTTAAAAATTCCGTTATCGCGCTTATGGAAAAGGTTATAGAAGGTAAACTTCAAGACCCCGTAGAGGCGCTTACGGAAGAAGAAAACAGAAAGGAAGCGCAGCGCAAACAAGACGAAATAAACGCGCAAAAGGAAAAGGAACTTTCGGAAAAAGCCTACGGAGAATCGGTTAAAAAAATTAAGCAGATTTTACTTGACGATAAAAAGAAAATAAAGGAAAGTAAAACGGACGACACAACCAAAAACGAAATAATTCTCGTTATAGATATGCTTGCAAACGTAATCGAAAGCGAAGATAAGGACGCGATAGAATACGCGTTTATCGCATATAAATACGTGGCGAAGGCTCACCCGATAATGTTTTTCGGCAGAGTAAAGGCGATATTTAAAGCATTAAAGGATGTTACTAATGGAATTTGAAGAAAAAACCGTTAAGGTAAATTATATTCATAAGGGCAAAATTATTAACGTGCGCAGTGACGACGTGGTTTTGCCTGACGGCAAATCCGCTATAAGGGAAATAGTCGAACACGGCGGAGGCGCAGCGGTGCTTTGCGTAAAAGACGGAAAGATTTTGCTCGTTAAACAGTATAGGTATGCTTATAAAGACGAGGTATGGGAAATTCCTGCGGGCAAGTTGAACGCAGGCGAGCCGCCCGAACAAACAGCCGTTCGCGAATTGGAAGAGGAGTGCGGCGTAAAGGCAGGCACGATAAAAAAACTTTTCGAAGTTTACCCCACTCCGGGCTATACGAACGAGATTATAAGAATATATCAAGCATACGATTTGACGGAAACCGAAACAAACCTTGACGAAGACGAATTTCTTACTTCGTTTTGGGTGGAAGAAGAACGCGTTAAGCGTATGATAAAAGACGGAGAAATAAAGGACGGAAAAACGCTTATAGCGTTGTTATATTTCTTCGCAAAAAATAAAACGGTAAAATAATTATAAAAGGAAATACTACATTGAAAAGAACAGACGTCAGAAACGTTGCGATTATAGCGCACGTAGACCACGGTAAAACCACGCTCGTAAACGAACTTTTGAAGCAAGGCGGCGTATTCCGTGAAAATCAGGAAGTTATGGACAGAGTTATGGATTCGGGCGATTTGGAGAGAGAAAGGGGAATAACCATTCTCGCTAAAAATACATCTGCATTTTATAACGGCGTAAAAATAAATATAGTAGACACCCCCGGACACGCCGATTTCGGCGGAGAAGTAGAGCGTGTGTTGAAGATGGTTAACGGTGTTTTGGTGCTTGTGGACGCTTGCGAAGGTCCTATGCCTCAAACACGTTTCGTTATGCAAAAAGCACTCGAACTTAATCATAAACTTATTATAGTCGTAAATAAAATAGACAGACCCGACGCAAGGCTTTCCGAAGTTCAGGACGAAATTTTAGAACTTTTATTCGACCTTAACGCAAGCAACGAACAAATAGACAGTCCGATTATTTTCTGTTCGGGCAGAGAGGGTACTGCGACTACCGATATAAACGTTCCGGGTAAAGATTTAACGCCGCTTTTCGACGCTATCGTTAACTATTTCGAACCGCAGGAAGTAGATACGGACGGGCCTTTTCAAATGCTCGTTTCGTCTATCGACTATAACGAATACGTCGGCAGAATAGGTATAGGCAGAATAGAGCGCGGCAGCATTGCCGTAAACAGAGAGGTCGAAACCTGCAACTACAACGTTAAAGGACACGAAACCCGTGGGAAACTCGTCAGTATATATCAAATAGAAGGGCTTAACCGCGTCGCGGTGGAAGACGCCAAAGCAGGCGATATAGTGTGTGTGAGCGGTCTTGAAAATATTTCGATAGGCGATACGATATGTTCTCCCGAAAACATAGAACCCGTTCCGTTTATAAAAATATCCGAACCTACCGTAGAAATGCTGTTTTCGGTAAACGACAGTCCGTTTGCGGGAAAGGAAGGTAAGTTCGTTACGACAAGACACCTTCGCGACAGACTGTTTAAGGAAATGTTGAAAGACGTTTCGTTAAGGGTGGAAGAAACCGATTCCGCCGATTCTTACCGTGTGTGCGGGCGCGGAGAAATGCACTTGTCTATTTTGATAGAAACAATGCGCCGCGGCGGTTACGAATTTCAGGTGGGTGCGCCCAAAGTTATGTACAGAGAGGAAAACGGCGTACTGTTAGAACCTATGGAAAGGTTGGTCGTAGACGTACCCGAAGATAAGACGGGCAGCGTGTTTTCGAGCATGGGCGTCAGAAAGGGCGAACTTTTGCAAATGGAAAACATCGGAAGCAGAATAAGATTGGAATTCAAAGTTCCCGCAAGAGGGCTTTTCGGTTATAAGAGTCAATTTTTGACCGAAACGCGCGGTGAGGGTGTGTTTAATACCATATTTTACGGATACGAAGAGTTTAAAGGCGAAATAGAAAGAAGAAGTACGGGGTCGCTCGTAGCGTTTGAAACGGGCGAAGCGGTTACCTACGGTTTGTTTAACGCGCAAGGCAGAGGACAATTGTTCATAGGCGCAGGCGTGCAAGTGTACGAAGGTATGGTGGTAGGCGTATCGCCGAAGAACGAAGATATAAGCGTAAACGTTTGCAAGAAAAAGCATCTTACGAATACGCGTGCATCGGGTTCGGACGACGCTTTGCGTCTTGAAACTCCTAAAATTATGAGTTTGGAAGAAGCAATGGAATTTATCAACGACGACGAACTTTTGGAAATTACGCCTAAAAATATTCGTATCAGAAAGAAAACGTTGAATACCGAAATGCGCTTAAAGAGAAAGGCAAAAGGGCTCGAATAAAACTAAATAAAATAAAAACGAAAACACCGCAAAATTTTGCGGTGTTTTCTTTCGTATAAAAAATCGCCCTACAAAAGCAGGGCGATTTTTTATGATAATTATAAAGTATTTACAAAAGCAAATCTTACACAGAAGAGTACGGCGATAATCGTAACAACGATATCTTGTTTTGAATATTTGCCGGTAGCAAGTCTGATAAGTACGTATGCTATCGAACCTATTGCAATACCGTTAGAAATCGAATAGGTAAGAGGCATAAGTATAAGAGTTAAGAATGCGGGAACTGCACTTGAAAGGTCGTCCATATCGATTGCTTTAAAGTTTTTAAGCATAAGAACGCCTACGTAAATAAGTGCGGGAGCCGTTGCTTCCGTAGGAATGATGCTTGCAAGAGGAGTTAAGAACAGACAAAGTAAGAATAATAAAGCCGTTACGAAAGCCGTAAGACCGGTTTTGCCACCTTCTGCAATACCCGATGCGGATTCAACGAAGGTCGTAACGGTTGAAACGCCCACCATTGCACCCGTGCAGGTTGCGATAGAGTCGCAAAGCATAGATTTTTCTATTTTTATGGGGTCGCCGTTTTCGTCGAGCATATTTGCTTGTGCACAAGCACCGTAAAGAGTGCCGATGGTATCGAACATATCGACCAAACAGAAAGTTATAACTAAGATTATAACTGAGAAAATAGAGCCTATGGTTACGCCGTCGAAAGCTATTTTCCAACTTTCAGGTTTGAAAAGCGAGAAACCTAATTCAGCGAAATCAGAGAACGATTCACCGATTTGGTTGAAAGAAAAGTTGGGAGCGGTCCACGTAAATAAGTAATAAAGGACGGAAGAAATCAAAATACCGAGAACGATTGAAAGGTTTTTGAGAATTTTTACGTTGGTTTTATTAAATATTACGATTGCTATAAAGCCGAGGAAAGCAGCGATAAACGGAGCTGCTGTTGACCATTGAGTAAGGTCGCCGAGAGCAACGTAAGTATATTGATTTGCAACGACGATGCCTGCGCCTTTAAGACCGAGGAATGCAATAAACAAACCGATACCTGCGGGGATGGCCTTTTTCATACAATCGGGAAGAGCCTTTGCTATATAAGACCTTAAACCGGTTGCGGAAAGGAGCAAGAATATAAGTCCGGAAATCAAAATAATTACAAGACCTGCACCGTAATTGTCCGTAGTAGAACCACCGTTTATAATGGCAGGAAGAATAAACGATACGAAGAAGAACGAGTTAAGACCCATGCCTGACGCTTGCGCAAAAGGTAATTTTGCCAAAAAGGCGTATAACATAGTACCTATAACGGCAGCGATAATGGTGCCTACGTAAACTGCGTTCCAAATCTTATCAAGACCAGCTGTAAAACCTGTAATTTGGTTCGGGTTCGTGATAATGATGTAACACATAGCGAAGAAAGTGGTAATACCTGCGATAATTTCCGTTTTAACGCTTGTGTCCGGCTTCAACCCCAAAGCTTTTCCGAACTTGGAGTTGTTGAATTTGCTTCCCTTAGAAACAACTTCTGTTTCTTTCGCGGAATCAATGTTTTGGTTGTTCATTGGAAAAAATCCTCCTTTGTTTTTAATACGGATATAATATCACAAAAATTTTATAATTGCAAACGCTGATATAAAGTTTTTCAATCTTTTTTCAAGGAAGTATTAAATATATTTATTCAATATGCTATACAATATAAAATACGGAAAAAGCAGAGTGAAAAAATCACCCTGCTTTCAGACTCGCAAATACGCTTTAATTATTTGCAACCGCAACCGTGTCCGCCGAGGAAACCGTCGCTTTTGTTAGCGCACCAGCATATTAAAAGGAGTGCGATAGGCAGACAGTAGCAACTGTTGAAGAGCCCTCCTAAACAACCGCTCTTGCAAAGGCAGATAATAAGCATTATTATCAAAATCCAAAGGCAACAGTTATTGCCGCCGAAATCAAAACCGTTCATAAAGTACCTCCAAAAGTATTTCATTCTCTCCGCCTATGTAAAAATTCGATTTGGCGAAGTTTATTCTACTATCAATATAGTTTTATTTTGATTAAAATGTTACACTACGGCCGCAATTTAATTGCTATCGATTTAATTTTGTGGTAAAATTAACTTTATAAAAAGCGAAAAACCGTTAAGGATTTCGACTTTTTGAATGTTTTTTATTTTTTTTCGACGGATATTCCGTGGCGGAAATCCGATTGGAGGTCATTATGAATAATAGCAGGTTTTTTACCGCGCGCAAAATTTCGTGGTTTGCGGTCTTACTCGCTCTCGTAATCGTTTTACAGATTTGGGGCAGCGCAATTCCTTTTGCAGGAACAAACCTAAACCTTACGCTTATACCCGTAGTACTCGGCTCGATACTTTTAGGCCCTTTTGCGGGCGCGTTGCTCGGCGTGGCGGTCGGCGTGGTAATAACGATAAACGCTTTGGCAGGGACCGACGGTTTTACACTTTACCTCTATCAAGGCAGTCCGATTATGACTTTTTTGATTATATTCGTAAAAGGCTTTCTCGCAGGATTCGTATCGGGCAGCGTATTTAAAGCGTTAAAGAGCAAACCGGTGCTTGCGGTATTTTTGGCGGCGTGCTCCGCACCGATAGTCAACACGTCGATTTTCGTAATCGGTACGCTTATAATAAACGGTACGATAGGCGGCTATATGTCGACGGAAAATATAACGGGGCAGTCGGTCGTGTATTTTATAATAATCGGTTGCGCAGGCTTTAATTTTTTGGCGGAGTTTACGATTAACGCGGTATTCGCACCCGCGCTTTACAGGATTATAAGGGTTGTCGGCAAGGCGACGGGCATATTGCCGAATTCCGACGAAGAGCAGGAGAATAAGGACGGAAAGAAAACTTCCGACGACGTTTTGGAGTAATTATCGTTATGTTACTTGCCATTGATTTAGGTAATACGAATATTAAATACGGCGTGTTCGACGGGGAAGAGTTGGTTGCGTCTTTCCGTGTGTCTTCGAGGATTTCGAGAACGGCGGACGAATACGGTTCGGTTTTGGTCGGGCTTCTTGCCGACAAAGGGATTAAAAAAAGCGATATCGACGGCATAATTTTTTCGTCGGTAATTCCCGCGCTTAATTATACAATTTGTCATATGTGCGAATTCTTTTTCGGCATTACGCCCATTATGATAGGCCCCGGCATTAAGACGGGTCTTAACATAAAGGCGGAAAATCCGAGGGAAGTCGGCGCGGATATAATAGTTAACAGCGTGTCCGCATATAATAAGTACGGCGGACCGATAGTCGTTATAGACTTCGGCACGGCAACTACGTTCGACGTTATAAGTGAAAAGTGCGAACTTTTAGGCGTAGTAATCGCGCCGGGTATTAAAACTTCTCTCGAAGGGCTTGCCACCAAAACGGCGCAGTTGCCTATGATAGAACTCGACGCGCCTAAAACGGTTATAGGTAAAAATACCAAACATTGTATGCAGGCAGGAATTATTTTCGGATTTGCGGGGTTGGTTGACAATATTTTGAATAAAATCAAAAAAGAACTCGGGTTGGACAAAATAACCGTAGTCGCTACGGGCGGTTTGGGAGAAATAATCGCAAAGCAGGTTAAAACCATAAACAAAATCGACAGAACCCTTACGTTAGACGGATTAAAAATAATATATAATTTAAACAAATAAAATCGGAGGCATTTTATGAAAAAGGTCGGAGTTGCAATTCTCGGGCTCGGCGTAGTCGGAGGAGGAACGTATAAAATTCTTACCGACAACAAAGAATATTTCAAAAAGACGCAGGGCTTGGACGTTACCGTTGAAACGGTTTTGGAAAAAAACGTTGACAGAGCGGTTTCTATGGGTATCGACAGGAGCGCGGTCGCAAGCAGTATCGAAGAAGTCGTTTCTAACCCTAACGTCGATATCGTAGTAGAGGTTATAGGCGGAATCGAACCTGCGAAAACGTTCGTGTTGATGGCTCTTTTGAGCGGTAAAACGGTAGTTACCTCGAACAAAGAACTTTTTGCAAAGCATTGGCCGGAACTTGAAGCAGCCGCTAAAAAAATGAACGCGGGGCTTTTCTTCGAAGCAAGTTGCGTGGGCGGCGTTCCTATTATCAGAACCTTGCAAGACGGTATGCAGGCAAATAAAATTTTGTCTATAAAAGGCATTATCAACGGTACTACCAACTATATTTTAACCAAAATGGCTAATCAGGGTTCGACTTATGAAGAAGCCCTTAAAGAAGCACAACGGTTAGGTTATGCGGAATTCAATCCCACGGCGGACGTCGAAGGGTTTGACGCGACGTATAAACTTTCTATTCTTTCGAGTCTTGCGTTCAATACGAAAATCTCGGTTGATTGCGTTCATAGGGAAGGCATAACCGGTATTACGAAAGACGATATTTTCTACGGCAAGGAACTCGGCTACACGCTTAAACTTCTCGGTATCGGCAAAAACACCCCCGCAGGTATCGAAGTAAGGGTTCATCCTACTTTCGTTGCTAACGATAATCCGCTTGCAACGGTTAACGACTCGTTCAACGCTGTTCACCTCGTCGGCGACGCCGTCGGAGAAATTATGCTTTACGGCAGAGGTGCGGGCGCGCTTCCCACGGGCAGCGCAATCGTTTCGGACGTTATCTTTGCCGCTAAACATACCGAATATTATTATACTTGCTTTAAAAACGACGAAGACGGCGTTAAAGAAACCAAGTTCGTTACCGACTTTACTTCTCAATATTTCATAAGGCTTGCCGTTCAAGACGCGCCCGGCGTACTTTCCAAGATAGCCGGCGTATTCGCAAAACACAACGTCAGCATAAAAGAGGTTAAGCAGGCGTCTGCGGTTGACGGTAAAGTCCCCGTAGTGATTATTACGCACGAATGTCCCGAAAGCGCGGTAAATAAAGCGCTCGCGAAGATAGAAGCGCTCGATAGCGTTTATTCGGTGGAAAGCATTATCAGGTTGGAAGACTGATTGTAAATTTAAAATTAAAAACGGGGGCTGTAAAAGGCCCTCATTTTTTATACGGCGGGTTTTAGGTTGACATTTAGCCGTATTTTTTGTAAAATACTTTAAAGGAGATGATGACTATGCAAATAAATCACCACACTCACGACGAAGAAATAAGCCGTTTGGCAGAATTGCTTAAAACGAACAGAAAGTTTGACGAAGAAACTTATAAAAACGCTAATATTAAACGGGGTTTGCGAGATATTGACGGCACGGGCGTCAGAGCGGGGCTTACCGACGTTTCCGACGTTATAGCTAAAAAATCCGTAAACGGCGTAATGGAACCTTGCGACGGTGAACTGTATTACCGTAGCATCAGCGTTACGGATATGATAAACGCTTACGACGACCAAACTTGTTCGGGGTTCGAAGAAGCGACGTATCTTTTACTGTTCGATAAATTGCCTAATAAAAAAGAACTTTCGGATTTCAGAGCGTTGTTGTCCGAATACAGAAAATTGCCGCGCAACTTCGTTCGCGACGTTATTATGAAAGCGCCGGGGAAAGATATAATGAACTCTTTGACGAGGAGTATTCTTACCCTTTACAATTATGACAAAAAGGGAATAGACAACTCGATAGAGAACGTTTTAAGGCAATGTTTAACGCTTATCGCGGTAACTCCGAGGTGCGCCGTTTACGCTTATAACGCATATCAGCATTATAACGAAGGCAAAAGCCTTATCATACATAAGCAAAGACCCGAACTTTCTACGGCGGAGAACTTCCTTTATATGCTCCGTCCCGACGGAAAGTTTACCAAACTCGAAGCGAAGGTTTTGGATATAGCCTTTATTCTTCACGCCGAACACGGCGGCGGCAACAATTCCACTTTCACCACGCACGTGGTTACTTCCGCGGGTTCGGACACTTATTCTACCATGGCGGCGGCGTTGTGTTCGTTAAAAGGGCATCGCCACGGCGGTGCGAACATTAAGGTTATGGAAATGTTCGCAGATATAAAAAAACACGTGAAAAATTGGAACGATAAAGACGAATTGACTAAATACCTTGCAGGTATTTTGAACGGAGAAAATTTCGACCATTCGGGTTTAATATACGGTATGGGACACGCAGTTTATTCGGTTTCCGACCCGAGAGCGGTGGCATTTAAAAAGTTCGTAGAACAACTCGCTCGCGAAAAGGGTAAAATGAAGGAATTTAAACTTTACCGCAACGTCGAGGAAATTTCTACTAAGCTTATTATGGAAAAGAGAAAAATTTACAAAGGCGTTTCCGCGAACGTGGATTTTTACAGCGGTTTCGTTTACAATATGTTGGGCTTGCCGCAAGAACTGTTTACGCCTATGTTCGCCATCGCAAGAATGTCGGGTTGGTCTGCGCATAGAATAGAAGAATTGTTGAATTCGGGCAAAATCATTCGCCCTGCGTACGTAAGCACTAACGGAAGAAAACCTTATATTCCCATTAACGAGAGATAGTTACCGTATGGAAAAATTTAAAAAATGCTTGTCTTTTGCTTATAAAAGTTCGCCGATATTTTTTTTAATCGTAGGGGTTATGTGTATTATTTTTAACGACGTTATTTATTCGGTGTTCCCTTTCGTCTTTGCGGGGTTGATGATTGCCGTCGGAGTGATAGGGGTAATATTCGATTTTTTGCACGTTATTAAAAAGACTTTTATTTCGATGGTTTTTTCCTTTTCGTTTTTATTGATAACGCTCGGTATCGTTTTTTTATTTATCGACGAAAGCATACGGTTGGGTGTTATGGGCGTTACTTGGGGAATTATCGGCATAATAAAAAGCGGGCTTCAATTTTCCGAAGGTATAAAACAGGCAATTTATAAATCGCGTTGGTGCGTCGCGTCGTTTGTTTTGGCTGTGTTTACAATGGTCGTTTCGGTTCTGTTAATAATCAATCCGACGGGAAGTATACATCATCATATAGTTATTTTCGGTGCGGAACTTATAGCCGTGGCTTTGGCTACGTTAGTCGGAATGAAAGACGACGTTAGTTTATGGTATTTTCTCGAAATAAAAGAAACCGTCGCTTGTACGGAAAATACTCGCGACGGTGCAAGCAATACCCGTTATTAAAAACTGAAAAAACAGCAAAAAGTTCCCGAGGATACGTTCGGGAATTTTTTTGCGTGCGAATATAAAATTAGTTCGAAAGGAATTTAAGCGTTTTTATTCGGTTCTGGAAAAACAGTCGCAACGCTTAGTGCCTATGTAACCCGTATCTTTACACTTTTCGCAACGGTATTTCGGCGTTAAATCGTCTGAGGTCATACCTGCCGTTGCAAGAATATTCTTTAATTTCACGTTGAGTTCCGCTTTTTCTTTTTCCAACCGTTCGAGCGTTTCGGTGTTTGATGATAATTCGGCGAAAGCAAGGTCTTTTTCAATAGAATTCAGTTTGGAATATATTTCTCCGAAGCCGTCTAACGACATAGCCTTTTCAAGGTTGCTTTGTGCCTTTGAAAGTGCCGCTCGACGTCTTTTTTCGTACTCTCTGTTATACTCTTCTTGCGAATGCGAAGTGCCGTTAGCATGCTCCGGTACGGCGTTTACGGTAAATACTCCGTTGTTTTTCCAGTTGGATAGAATAGCGTTCATATAGGCGATAGGGGAGTTCTTGCCCGCTGCCGATTTCGCCGCTTCTAAAATCATATCCTCGGAAAAATTCCAAGACTTCCAAGTTGAAAGATTTTCTCTGTCCCACGGATTCGGACGCCTGTTAACGCCTGCGGTAGCGAGCAGTTTAACGATAAATTCGTCCGTTCTTTTAAGCGATTCGAAATAATCGCCCACGCTCGAAAAGTCTATAAAACCGCGTCCGCGTAGCGTTTCCAACAGTTCGTCCATATACTGCAAGGTATTTTTGCCGTTCTTAAAGCAGTAAGACGCGACGTATAAAAGCGTTTGGTCGGAAAATCCGTAAGAAAGCCATTTTGAAGTATAGGTATCTATAACCGTGTCTATAACGTCCATATATATGCAAAGGGCTTTGTTGATGCGTATGGCAAGCTCGTATATTTTCTTTTTTTCCTGCATATACGACGTGATTTCTTCTTTTGTAAAGCGTTTAATCGAGTACAGTTCGGTTAAAAATTCGTCGAGTTTGTTTACGCTTCCTTTTTTAAGGGCGGATGCGGCGAATACTATGCTGTCAACCTCGAAGTGTAGTTCTTGCGTCCATTTTTTAAATAAGTTCAAATCTTCTATTTCCGGTTGACGTTTAAGCGACAACGCCTTTAATATTTTTTCTATTTCGCTCGTGCGTAATACGTAAGAAGAAAGTTCGTTCTCAACCTTCTCCATAGTAACTATTCCGCGCGCGCCGAAGTCTTTCGCAACCTTCGATACGTATCGGTAACTTATATCTTTGCCTTTTCTGTCGACGCAATATTTAACAATCATAATCATTGCTTCGGGTTTGATGCCGTAACTTTCCATAATGGAATAGTATTCGGTGTATTCGCCCGTACTAATCATACGGTTGGGTATAAGCGCTTGTAGACTTTTTGAAAATTCGGAATATTTTTCGGCTTTGAATTTTCTCGGTTTGCCGCCGTAAACAGACCTTACGGGCAGGTACTGAACCGTAAGAGGGGCTTTTGAAAGAATATTTACAAGTCCGAATTCTTCCCAATACTTAAAACAGTCGACGATTTCGTCAACACTCATTTTCAGCGTTTCGGCAAATTTTTCCACGGGACAGTCGAAGTCTTTGTTGTTGCACAGAAAAAGCCCGTAAAGATAAACTTTAACGGCGTTCCCGTCGGAAACGGGTAGATATTCGTAAATAAAAACGTTTTCGACGTCGGTAAATCCTACGGCTGAAAATTCTTTGGAATACGAACAAATCATAAAAATCTCCTTAAAACTTCTCGTGTAAATCAAAATATCGCTTGCAAACCAAACGGCAATGTTATATAATAAATAACAGTATAATTTAACAGTGGTGCATTATACCCTTAAACGGAAGCGTAAACATAATTAACGCAAGCGATAAAACTTGCTCGCAAAGGCTTTTAAGCAGCGTAATATACGGCTATTGTTTGCATTTGGCGATATTTACGCAAAATTTTGCAAGTCGTGTTATGTTATTATACTTTATACTTTGTTAAAAATCAACTATAAATCGAAAAAATTTTTTCCGTTCGAGCGTCTTCGGCAATCGGTGAAATAACGGAATTCGGAGTAATTATGGCAGGAACAATTTTAACGCCGTCGGCGATATGGGGAGATTTTAATATAACGGAAACTCCGTCGGTAAAAATCGTCGGCGAAAAAATGCAGGGCGATACCGTTTTAACGCGTATTCTGATTGACGGCAGAACTACGGAAAACGGTACCGTTAAAATTTACGGCGTGGTGGCGCGCTCTATTCAGGTCGCCGTTATGCCCGCCGTACTGATAGTGCAAGACGTTAAGAATCCTTCCGACGACGATTTGGCAGTCGAGTTTGCAAAAAGGGGATATTATGCTCTTTCGATAGATATAGCGGGTTACGGGGACGATAGAGAGTTTTATACGATTTACCCCGACGACGTGTCGTATTCTAATTATTACTATGTAAAAGACAATCTTTACGAAGTCGTAGGTGACGTTAAAAAAACTTGTTGGTACGAATGGACGGCGGTAGTCAAATATGCGATTGCGTATCTTAAAGGACAATCCTGCGTAACCAAAATAGGCGGCGTGGGTATTGCGGAATCGGCAACTCCGCTATGGCAGGTAGCCGCTACCGAAGATACTTTGTCGGCAAGCGTTTTCGTAATGAACGCAGGTTGGCGCGCTTACGATAAAAATTTTAAGTTCGGTAGTAACGGCGCACCGCAATTTTCGGAAAATATGATGAAATACGTCGCTGGCGTAGAACCGCAGTCGTATTCGTCGCACGTTAAGTGTCCGAGTTTGTTGTTGTGCGCGGCTAACAGTAAAGAATACGATTTAGACAGGTCGTACGATACGATAGCGCGTATCGACGCCGACGTTTATACCGCCGTGGATTATTCGGTTAGTTTTGCCGAACATTTGGAAAGTTCCGCACTAAACGATATTTTTCTGTTCTTCGGCGAATTTTTGATAAACGCAAAGAAAAGGACCGGGTTATTGCCCGACGAGGTCGGTGTTAAATGCGATTTTGCCGACGGAATTTTGGAGACGGAAGTCTCTTGCGACGAGAAAAATTTAAGAGAAGTAAGTTTATATATTGCGGAAGAAACGCCTAATCCGGCTCTGCGTACCTATCGTAAATTGTCAAAATACGTTCAGACGGAAAACGGAAATTATAAATTTACGTTTACGCCGTATCACGAATCGGGTATAGTATTTTTGTTCGCCCGCGTTAAATATAAAAACGGATTCAGTGTGAGTTCCAACGTCGCTGCAAAACGGTTTAAGGAAACGGACGTTAAGTTCGGGCATAAAGAAAATATAGTATACTCGGGTAGAATTAGTAACGCAGAGAGCGTTTTCGTGGCGGGTTTTGACGGAAAAGAACTAAATTCGTTCCGTATGGAAAAAGACGAAAGCAATCAAGTTACCGTAAGTAAAGGACCGATGGATATAGACGGCGTTTTTGCCGAAAACGGGCTTACGACGTTTAAGGTTAACGCTAAAAGAGATAAACCGAACGACGACGCTTTGCTTATGTTCGATTCGTATTTAGTTGCAGACGGAACGCTTACCGTTAAACTCGTTACCGATATAGAAGGTTCCCCGACGGAATATTCGACGACGATAAATTTGAACGGCGGCAACGTTTGGCATAACGTAAAACTTGAAAAATCAAGATTCAAAACGGAAGAGGGCAGAATTCTAAAAAGTTACGAAAAAGTCAATTCTCTTTCGTTTAAGTGTAGCGGTAAATATTTAATAAACAACGTATTATGGGTATAAATTTTGAAGTGGGCGGTATTATTACCGCAAAAAAACGGCACGCTTGCGGTGGCAACACGTGGGAGGTTGTCAGAACGGGTGCTGACGTAAAATTAAAATGTCTTAATTGCGGCAGAATTCTGTTTTTGTCGGTGGACGAAGTTCGTAAAATAACCAAAAGTTATACAAAAAGGGATTGTGATGTATAAGGTAAACGAAAGTTTAGCGGAAATACAACTTAATAGACGGAAAGACGATATTAAATTTTTGGCTTTTTTCGGCGTGCTCGCCGTAATAGTTTACGTTATAGTCGCTCTCAATACGTGTGTGTACTTTAACGTTCGCGTAAAACAGTCGTCTATGGAGCCTACGGTTTACGAAGACGATATGCTTGTTGCCAATATGCTTAAAAATCCCAAGGTCGGCGATATCGTTATAATAGACAATATGGAAGAATATCTGCTTATAAAACGCGTTATAGCGGTCGGGGGGCAAAAGGTGAAAATTAAAGACGGCGGAGTATACGTCGACGGTCAACGGTTACGAGAAGATTATCTGCCCGAAGGAACGGTTACTGAACCCAAATCTATGGGACAATACGAGTGGGTCGTTCCCGACGGAGAAATATACTTTCTCGGCGATAACAGGTCGGTCAGTCGCGACAGTCGTTCAATGGGGACTTGTAAACTTTCCGATATTACGGGCGTCGTAGAGCCGTGGTCGGTGTCAACGAAAGACATAAGGAACTTCTTCTACGGTATTTACGAAGGTTTTTTGGGAATTTTCGGAGTGAACACAGACGTACCATGATTAACGTAATTAAACGGCCTTTGATTTTAGGAATAGTTTGGACGGTAATAAAAACGGTTTTTAAAATAATTTATAAGCTTTTAAGTTTTTTGAATTTACAACCGACGCTGTTCGTCGCCCTCGTAGGTTTGGTTTTGTTACTTACGGGTTTGTTGAAAAATTCCGTCGTTTTAACTTTTTTATGCGTTGCCTTAATGTTTTCGGTGGCGTATGCGGTAATAGTTTCAATCAAAAAATTGTTGGGAATGGGCGGCGATAAACCTAAAAAGTCCAAAGGAGTGCAAATTATAAACGAAACTTCGTCGGAAAACGCGGAAAGCGTCGAACGGAAAGACAGCCGACCGTCTTACCCGAAGTATTACAGGGTTAAACAAAACGCCGCTTACGTTATGGCGGAATACGGCGACAGATACGAATTGTATTTAAAAACGAAGAACGGTTTTCAAAAGGTAAGAACCGATTATAAACAGAAATAGGAGAATATATATGGAATATTTTACGAATTCCGACTTCGAGGCTGCGAAAAAACAGCGTAAAAAATGGCTTATCGCTTATTTTATAGTACTCGGCGTTTACGTTTTGATTAGCGCGGGGCTTTTGGTATGGTATTTACTTTTGCCTTATCGTTCTCCGACGATAACTACGGTAAAACTCATACACTATCCGTTGACAGCGGTTTTCGTTATTTTTTCTTTCGTGTATCTCGGCGTACCGTTTAAGCGCGTTAATAGATTTTACAAAACGTGCTATAATTTAAGTACGGGACACAGAGAAGAATGGACGGGAAGTTTTTTCGAATATGACGAAACTTTGCAAGACAAAGACGGAGTCGACTTCAAATCGTTGGTTTTTATAGAGTGGAATAAATATAAAAACGATTATTTTGAAAGAAAAGTTTTGGTTTTTTACGAAAAACCTTTCCCGGAAATACCGGAGAAAGCAACGGTAAAATACGTTACGCAAAGTAACGTTTTAATCGATTATGAAATTATTTGAGGTGAAAAAATGAGGGCAATCGTAACGGTAATAGGTAAAGACAAATCGGGTATAATAGCAAAGGTTTCTACCGCGCTTGCGGAAAATCAAGTCAATATAGAAGATATAAGTCAAACGATAGCGCAAGGTAATTTTACGATGATAATGATTTGCGATTTGTCGGGCAGTACTCTTTCGCTTAAAGAACTTTCTTCGGTGCTTGCCGAAGTGGGTGAAAAAGCCGGCGTTTCGATACACGTTCAACACGAAGATATTTTTAACGCAATGCATAAGATTTAGGTGTCAAATGATTAACAGAAAAGAAATTTTAGAAACTATCAATATGGTCGAAAAAGAACATTTCGATGTAAGGACCATAACTATGGGTATTTCGCTTTTGCCGTGTATCAGAGATACGGCGGAAGAAACTTCTCGTTTGGTTTACGACCGTATTTGCAGAAAAGCGGAAAATATCGTCAAAGTTGCGGGCGATTTGGGAACGGAATACGGTATTCCCATAATAAACAAGCGCGTGTCGATTACCCCTGCCAGTATGTTGACTTCGTCCTTTTGCGGAAAAGAAGTCGTGTTGGCGAAAGCGCTCGACCGTGCCGCGAAAACCGTCGGCGTAGATTTTCTCGGCGGATATACCGCGCTCGTTCAAAAGGGAACTACGTCTTTTGAACGCTCGTTTATCGAAAGCATACCCGAAGCGCTTTCGGTTACCGAACGTATGTGTTCGTCGGTCAACGTAGGTTCTTCGAAAGCAGGCATCAATATGGACGCCGTCGCTTTAATGGGTAATATTATAAAAGAAACCGCCGAAATAACCAAAGTTAAAGACGGGCTCGGTTGCGCTAAACTCGTGGTGTTCTGTAATGCGGTAGAGGACAACCCCTTTATGGCGGGCGCGTTCCACGGCGTAGGCGAGGGCGAAACGGTTATAAACGTAGGCGTTTCGGGTCCCGGGGTAGTGCATCACGCTCTTAAAAGCATGAAGGGTGCGTCTATAAGCGAAATTGCCGAAACGATTAAAAAGACCGCTTTCAAAATTACGCGCGCAGGTCAACTTATCGCGAAAGAGGCGTCTAAACGCTTAAACGCAGAATTCGGAATAGTTGATTTGTCGCTTGCTCCTACACCCGTTATGGGCGATAGCGTAGCGCATATTTTAGAAGAAATGGGTTTGGAATCGGTCGGCGCACACGGTACTACCGCGGCTCTCGCGATGCTTAACGATGCCGTTAAAAAGGGCGGCGTTATGGCAAGCAGTAACGTCGGCGGACTTTCGGGGGCGTTTATTCCCGTAAGCGAAGATATAGGAATGATAAACGCCGCAAAAAAGGGTGCGATTGACCTTAACAAGTTGGAAGCGATGACTTCCGTTTGCAGCGTAGGGATAGATATGGTGGCAATCCCCGGCGATACGTCTGCCGAAACTATAAGCGGCATTATTGCCGACGAGGCCGCAATCGGTATGATAAACAATAAAACCACCGCCGTCAGGGTAATTCCCGTTCCGGGTAAAGGTGTCGGCGAAAACGTGGAATTCGGCGGACTTTTGGGTAACGCGCCTATAATGAAAGTTTCTCCGTATTCGTGTCAAAAATTTATTTCGAGGGGCGGTAGGATTCCCGCGCCCATTCACAGCAATAAAAATTAGGAGGACGTCGATTTGGAAAAACGTTACGTTTGGGCTGTCGAAGATATTTTCGCAAGTATAGATGATTGGAACGAAACTTATGAAGAAGTAGAAAAACAAATAGATTTTTCAGATTTTAAGGGTAAGTTGTGCAATGCGGATTCTTTTCTTGCGTGTATGAAAAGGCAAGAGGATTTAGGGCGCGTTATTGAAAAACTCGGCGTTTACGCTATGATGCTTCACGACGGCGATACTCGAAACAGCGAATACGACGCCCTCGTTTCGAAGGTTACCGCGCTCTCTGTTAAGGTTGGGGAAGAATCGGCGTTCGTTATGCCCGAACTTACCGCGCTCGATGAAAAGGTTTTGGAAGGTTTTATATCGAATCCGCAACTTTCCGATTACGATTATATGCTTAAATGCGTTATTAAAGACAAAAAGCACGTGCTTACCGAAAACGAAGAAAAACTTTTGGCAATCAGCGGCGACGCGCTTTCGTGCTTTAAAGATATTTTTACCAAGATAGACAATGCGGACCTTCCGCTTACGCCCTTAAAGTACGGCGGAGAAGAAATTCCTATGAGCCACGGTACGTACGGTGTGGTAATGCACGGTTCGGACAGACGTTTGAGGAAAAAGTGTTTTAAGCATTATTACGGCGCGTATATTTCGCTTATTAACGTTATTTCCGCAACCTATTGCGGCAGCGTTAAAAAGGATGTGTTCGCCGCAAGGGCACGAAAGTTCGATTCCGCGCTTTCACTTGCGTTGTCGGGAGAAGACGTTCCGGAAACGGTTTACGAAAATTTGATAACGACCGTAAATCAGGCGTTACCGTCGTTACACAAATATATGGCGGAAAAGAAAAAGTCGCTTAAATTAAAACGAATGCATATGTACGACGTGTATGCTCCTACCGTTACCGAAGCCGAATTGAAACTCGAATACGACGACGCTTACGAATTAGTAATAAAAGGGCTTAAACCTTTGGGCGAAGAATACTCGTCTTTATTAAAGAAAGCGCGCGACGAACGTTGGCTCGACGTTTACGAAAGCAAAGGTAAACGCAGCGGTGCGTATAGCGTGGCGGTTTACGATACTCATCCTTACGTTTTGCTAAATTACCAAAAAACCACTCACGACATATTTACCATCGCGCACGAAATGGGACACAGTATTCATTCGTATTTTTCCAATCGTACGCAACCTTACGCGAAAGCGGATTATAAAATATTCGTGGCGGAAGTGGCGAGTACCGTAAACGAGGTTTTACTCGTTAAATATTTGTTAAAAGAAGCCTCCGACGAAAAACTTAAAAAATATCTTCTTTTGTATATGTTGGAGATGATAAGGACTACTTTGTTCAGGCAAACGCAGTTTGCCGAATTCGAACAGTTCTCTCACGATTGCGTGGAAAAGGGCGTGCCGCTCACAAAGGACAGTCTGTCGGAAAAATATTTGGAGATAAACCGTAAATATTACGGAAAAGCCGTTGTAAGCGATGAGGAAATTAAATATGAATGGGCGAGAATACCGCATTTTTACAGGGCGTTTTACGTATATAAATACGCTACGGGAATTATAAGCGCGCTCGCTATCGTAGACAGAATATTAACCGAGGGGCAACCTGCCGTAGACGATTATTTTAGATTTTTGTCTTCGGGCGGAAAAGACGGTCCGGTGGAACTTTTGAAAATAGCGGGCGTAGACCTTAACGATAAAAAGCCGTTCGAGGCTGCGTTCAAGACGTTTGACGACGCGCTTGACGAATTTATAAAAATATAAACGTTTTATTTTACGGAGAACGTTATGGCAGAAATCAACGTTAATAAAAAGAACAGAAATCTTACCGGCGATATGCCGCACAGCCTCGAAGCAGAACAGGCTCTTTTGGGGTGCTTGCTTTTAGACACGAAAATACAAGTCGAAGTAGCATCGTCGCTTTCGGAAGAAGATTTTTACGCAGAATCGCATAAATACATATTCGGCGCAATGTACGAACTTATAAAAAACAATCAGCCAGTCGATTTGGTTACGCTTACCGATTTGCTCGAAAAAGAAGGCACGCTCGAACAAACGGGCGGAATTTCGTATATAACGGGGCTTACCGATATTATGCCTTCTACGGCAAATTATAAAATATATCTCGATATAGTTTTGCGCGATAGTATGCTTCGCAGACTTATACTCGGTTCGTCGGAAATTATAAAAGAGTGTCAAGGCAGTACCGATAAGGAAGTCTCTCTCGCTTTTGCGGAAAAAACGATTTTCGATATTTCGGAAACTGCCGATAACAGCGAAATGGTTAAAATCGGCGCGGTTATTCCCGAAGTAATAAATAAATTCGACGAACTTTCAAAAGATAAAAGTGCTTATCGCGGAATAAAAACAAAGTTTAGGGATTTGGACAGAATTTTGAACGGTTTACACGGCAGCGACCTTATGATACTCGCAGCCCGTCCCGCGGTAGGTAAAACTTCGTTTGCGATGAACATAGTCGAAAACCTTGCTTTACAAGGGTATACCTGCGCGGTGTTTTCACTTGAAATGGGTAAGGACCAACTCGTTCAAAGAATGATTTGTTCGGTGGCAGGCGTAAATATGGGCAACGCCTTGCGCGGACAAATGAACAGAACGGAGTGGCTTAAAGTGGCAAAGGCAAGAGAAATGCTCGCAAATACCAAAATATATATTGACGACTCGTCGCTCGTTACTCCGCAAGAAGTTTTATCCAAGTGCCGTAGATTAAAAAGAAAAACGGGCGCGCTCGATTTCGTTATGATTGACTATATTCAACTTATGAACGGTTCCGGAAAAAAGAACGAAGACAACCGTCAACAGGAAATTTCGAATATATCGCGTAACCTCAAAATAATGGCAAAAGAACTTAACGTACCCGTTCTCGCGCTTTCGCAACTTTCTCGTGCGGTAGAAGCCCGTAAAGGCAGACCGCAACTTTCCGACTTGCGTGAATCGGGCGCGATAGAACAAGACGCCGATATAGTAATGTTTATTCACCGCCCCGATAAAAACGCTTCCGAAAAGGAACTTGCGGAAGGAAAAATAAAACAGAACGTTGCGGAAATTATTATAGAAAAACACAGAAACGGTTCGCAAGGTACGGTTGAACTTTACTTTAAGGGCGAATGTACTAAATTCCTTAACCTTAACAGCGATACGGGAGAACCGGAAGACGAAGAACAAAAACAAAACCGCGCCGTCAACACGGGGTACGCCGCATTGCCCGAAAATCATTCTAAAACCGTAGAAGACGCTACGGAATCGGAGAGCGAAAATCCGCCGCTTCCCGAGGAAGCACCGCCGGAAGATTCGGACGGATTAGACCCTATCGATACGAATATTTTCGGTTAATATGGAAACTTTTATAAAAAATATAAACGACGAAAGCATAGCGGAAGCGCGGAAAATTCTTTTGGAAGGCGGAATAATAGGTATGCCTACCGAAACGGTTTACGGGCTTGCGGGCGACGGTACGAATTCGCAGGCGGTGAAAAAGATATTCGAGGCGAAAGGAAGACCTATCGATAATCCGCTTATCGCTCACGTACATAAAGATTACGATTTGAATAAGTTGGTATACGTAAATCAACCGTACGTATACGAACTTATAAAAAGGTTTACGCCCGGCCCGCTCACTATGGTTTTTTACGGCAGAGGCGTGGTTTGTAAGGAGGCGGTTTGCGGCGGAGAAACTCTTGCGGTAAGAATTCCTTCACACGAGGGGTGTCAAAAACTTCTGCGCGCCGTAGATAAGCCTATCGTCGCGCCGAGCGCAAATATTTCAAAGCATACAAGCCCCGTAACAGCCGTACACGTTTACGACGATATGAACGGAAAGATACCGCTTATTTTGGACGGCGGTAAATGTAGCGGCGGAATCGAAAGTACCGTGCTTGACGTTACCGAAAAAATTCCGAGAATATTACGCGCAGGTTTAATCACCAAGGAAATGATTGAAAGCGTAACGGGTAAATGCGAAATCGCCATGCATAAAAACGGCGATAAAGTTCGTTCTCCGGGGGTTAAGTACAGACATTATAGACCTCGTTGCGAAACGGCGTTATACGGCGAAAATCAACTCGACGAAGTGGAAAAGCGTTATAACGAATACGTAAATTCAGGTAAAAAACCGTATATAATGTGCGCGGACCATATTGCGGAAAAATTCGAAGGGTTTAACGTTTTGCGGCTCGGTAAGAACGCAGAAGAAATTGCTTCGAATCTTTACGATAAATTACTTGAAGGAGAGAAAATCGCAGACGTAATAATAGCGGTTGCGATGCCGAATGAAAACGGTGTTTTTCTCGGCGTTATGAACAGGCTTAAAAAATCTTGCGGTTAAAAGAAAATGAAGAGGATTGTTTTTGTTTGCACGGGTAACACGTGCAGAAGCCCTATGGCGGAATTGGTTCTTAAAAAGAAATTAAAAGAAGCGGGCGTAAAAAACGTAAGAGTATCGAGCGCGGGGTTAACCGCGGCGGACGGCACGAAAATAAGTAAAAATTCAGCCGCCGCTTTAAAAACGCTCGGTATTAAAAGTTATTCTTTTAAGTCTAAACGCCTTACGGACGAAATAATTAACCGTTCGGATATGATTATATGTATGACCGCCGAACACAAACGCTGTCTTACGGGCGTAAAGGGGGTATATACCGTGGCGGAAGCAACGGGTTTATGCGACGTGCCCGACCCGTACGGCGGAGATATAAACGTATATATGCAGACGCTTAAAATTATCGAGCGCGCTTGCGATATAATAACAAAAAAAATTTTGCAAATACAAGGAGAATTTTGAAAATGAAAGTTGCTATCGGATGTGACCACGGCGGAATTAACTTAAAACCCGCGCTTATAGAATATCTTGAAAAGAAAGGTATAGATTATAAAGACTTCGGTTGTTACGGTAAAGATTCGGTCGACTATAACGATTATGCGGTTGCAGTTGCAAAGTCGGTCGCGAAAAAGGAATGTGATTTAGGTATTCTTATTTGCGGCACGGGTATCGGTATGAGTATAGTCGCAAATAAAGTAAAAGGTATTCGTTGCGGGCATTGCAACGATGCTTTTTCCGCAAGAATGACGAGGGAACATAACGATGCAAACGTTCTTGCCTTCGGTGAAAGAGTTATTGGCGTAGGCGTTATGCTCGATATCGTAGACGCCTTTTTGACTACGCCTTTTTCTAACGGAGAAAGACATATAAGAAGAGTAGAAAAAATCAAAGCGCTCGAAGAAGAAAATTTCAAATAATAAAATCAGGGGGAAAGTTTAATGTATAAAGTAACGAAGGCAATCATTCCGGCAGCGGGATTGGGTACAAGATTTTTACCTATAACCAAGGCGGTGCCTAAGCCTATGCTGTCCGTAATAGATAAGCCTACGATACAGTATATAGTCGAAGAATTGACTTCCGTCGGCATAGAAGATATTATAATTATCGTAAGTCCCGATTCGGACGTAATCGTTCGTCATTTCGGTAGGTCCGAAGCATTGGAAAAAAGGCTTATAGACGACGGCAAAATAAAACTGTACGAAATCGAAAGAGAAACCAGAAGGTTTAACGTGCATTTCGCCGTTCAAAAAGTTCCCAACGGACTTGCCGGCGCGATTTTATGCGCCGAACCGTTCGTTAAAGACGAACCCTTCGCTCTGTTGCTCGGCGACGAACTTATTTACGCGGGAGCGAACGAAAAACCGTGCATCAAGCGTCTTACCGAAATTTTCGAACGGACGGGTAAAAGCGTTATAGCGACGATGGAAGTTTTCGGCGACGATATAAGCAAATACGGAAATATCGGTATAGAAAGCGAAGAAGACGGAATAATGAGCGTCAACGCAATAATCGAAAAGCCGAGTATTAACGAAGCGCTTTCAAACAACGCGATAATAGGCAGATACGTTCTTTCGGGTAAAGTTATGGGTATGCTTAAAACGTTAACGCCGAGAAATAACGAAATAGAACTTACGGACGCCTTAAACGAACTTGCTAAAAACGGCGAACTTTTGGCAAGTTGTTTCGAGGGGACGCGTTACGACGTAGGCGATAAATTCGGTTACGTGCGCGCAAACGTAGAATACGCTCTGCGTAACGAAGAACTTGCGGAACAAACCAAAGAACTTATAAAAAGACTTGCAAAGGAATTGTAAAATAACCGTATGTACGAAAAAATTTGTCCTTGTTGCAAAATGCAACTTTCACAATTTTATGATACCGGTATGCTCGGTTGCCCCGAATGTTATAAAGCGTTTGAATCGGAAATAAATAGCGCGTTAAAAAAAATTCATGGCGCGACTTTTCATACGGGCAAAGAACCGAGACTTAACGAACTCGACAAAAAACTTTTAGACAGATATCGCGTGCTTTTGCTTGAAAAAGAAACGGCGGGTTTAGAAGGGCGTTTTGCGGATATGGCAAAACTCGGAGAAATGATTTCCGAACTCGCCGACGAACTTAAAAGGAGGCGGCTTATATGAGCGTAGTTATACCCGAACTTTTAAACGGAACGATAGTTACTACGCGTATTCGTCTTGCAAGGAATTTAAACGGATACCCTTTTAAAATTCGCGATGCGGAAAAGGCAAAAGAAATCGTCAGAAAGGTTAACAGAGCGTTGGTTAGATGCGATACTTTCAAACTGTTTTTTATGTCGAATATGACGGATATAAAACTCGAAGCGATGAAAGAACGTCATCTTATAAGCACCAACCTTATAGAAAACAGAGAATGCGGCGCGGTGTTGATAAACGGAGACGAAAGCGTTTCTGTAATGATTAACGAAGAAGACGTTATAAGAGAACAATGTTTTATGAAGGGTTTCCGTCTTATCGAAGCGTATAAAAAGATAGACGGCATCGACGACGAACTCGAAAAAAATTTAGATATCGCTTTCGATAAGCGGTTAGGGTATCTTACCGCCTGTCCGACTAATTTGGGCACGGGGCTTCGCGCCTCGGTAATGTTGTTTTTGCCCGCGCTTACGGAAAGCGGTAAAATACGTTCGCTCATAAAAGAAATTTCAAGGCTCGGACTTACGGTCAGGGGACTGTACGGCGAAGGAAGTTCGGCGGAAGGATATATGTATCAAATTTCAAACGAGGTTACTTTGGGCGTTTCGGAATACGATATTCTTTTGGAAGTGCAGGAAACCGTCGAACAAATTTGTAAAGCCGAACGGGCGGAGATGGAAAGACTGTACGGCAAAAACGAATTGAAAACGATGGATAAAACGCGGAAGTCGTTCGGGATACTCACGAATGCGGTTTTGTTGCCTTACGGAGAATTTTTGCAACATATAGCGCAGGTAAAACTCGGCGCGATGTTAGGAATGATAAATATAGCGGATTTGGAAAAAATAGACGACCTTATCGTTGCCGTGCGTCCGGCGAATCTGTGCGAACAGTACGGAAAAAAATTGTCGGCAACCGACAGAGACCTTTTCAGGGCAAAGGTGGTCGGCAGTCAATTATTAAAATTAAAGGAGCAGTGATTATGTTTTACGATGCATTTTCAAAGAACGTCAATCAGGTTATAGACTTGTCTACGGCGCTTGCAAAAAGATACGGGTGCAGGTATATCGGCAGCGAACACATTTTGTTCGGGCTTATGAACGTGCACGAAGGCCGTGCGGCGGCTATTTTGCGCGAAGCCGAAGTCGATAACGACAGATATTTGTATTATTTTCAAAAAACGGTAGATAAAACGCTTATTATACCGGGCAATATGTTTACGCCGAGAACCAAGCATTTGTTTGAAAAAGCCGTCGATATATCGCTTAAAGCACATTCGGGTTTCGTCGGTACGGAGCATCTTTTACTTGCGGTACTTCTCGATTACGACAGCGTTGCGGTTGCCATTCTTAAAGCGTTACGCGTAAACGTAGACGCTATGGCGGAGGAAATTGCAATTTCCCTCACCGGCGGCGCGGATGACGAATACGAAGAGGAAGAAGAGGACGATACCGAAAATATATTCGCAAAAGAATTCGGCAGGAACAATTCTTTTAAGAAGGAAGAAAAAAAGCCGATGGAAGATTTGGGCGAACTTTCGAAGTTTGGCGTAAATTTGAACAAACAGGCTATGGAGGGAAGATTAGACCCCGTTATAGGCAGAAAAGAAGAAATCGACCGCGTTATTCAAATTTTGTCGAGAAGGACGAAGAACAATCCCGTTTTAATCGGTGAACCGGGCGTAGGTAAAAGTGCGGTGGTCGAAGGGTTGGCACAAGCCATAGTCAAAGGTAACGTACCCGAAATTTTAAGCGACAGAATAGTATTTTCGTTAGACATCGCGGGAATGCTCGCGGGAGCAAGGTACAGAGGCGATTTCGAAGAAAGATTAAAAAAGACTATCGACACCGTTAAAGAAAAAGGGAATATTATACTTTTTATAGACGAAATTCACAATATCGTCGGTGCGGGCAGTACAGGCGAAGGCAATATGGATGCCGCTAATATCTTAAAGCCTATGCTTTCGAGAGGCGAACTTCAAACGATAGGTGCTACTACGATAGACGAATACAGAAAATATATAGAAAAAGACGCCGCTTTGGAACGTAGGTTTCAACCTATTATGGTCGAAGCGCCGAGCACGGAGGAAACGGTTGAAATTCTTAAAGGTCTTCGCGACAAATACGAATCTCATCACGGCGTAAGTATTCCCGACGACGCTATTATAGCGGCAGTTTCGCTTTCCGACAGGTATATTACCGACAGATTTTTGCCCGACAAGGCAATCGACCTTATAGACGAAGCTGCTTCGAGAGTAAGACTCGACAGTTATAATTCGCCCGTAGAGGCAAAACAAAAGGAAACCGAACTCGCAAAACTTATGGCGCAGAAAAACGAGGCTAAACGTCGCGACGATTTGGAACGCGCCATAAAGATTAACAAGGAAATCGAACAGGTACAAAAAGAACTTGACGATATAAGAGGTAAAGCAAGCAAGCTTTCGGGCAACAGAGAAAAATTAAAATTAACGCCTGACGATATAGCGAAGGTCGTAAGCAACTGGACGGGCGTTCCCGTAGTAAAACTTACCGAAACGGAAGCACAAAGGCTTCTCGATTTGGAAAAAGTTTTACATCAACGCGTAATCGGACAAGACGACGCGGTATCCGCCGTTTCGGACGCTATTCGGCGTTCGCGCGCGGGACTCGCCGACCCGAATCGCCCCGTAGGTTCGTTTATTTTCGTAGGACCTACCGGCGTCGGTAAAACCGAACTTTCGAAGGCTCTTGCGGAAGCCGTGTTCGGCGACGAAAATTCGCTTATAAGAATCGATATGAGCGAATATATGGAAAAGCACTCGGTGTCTAAACTCGTCGGCGCGCCTCCCGGATACGTCGGATTCGACGAGGCGGGGCAACTTACCGAGAAGGTTAGAAGAAAACCTTATTCGGTAGTTCTTTTCGACGAAATAGAAAAAGCCCACCCCGACGTTTTCAATATTATGTTGCAAATACTCGACGACGGCAGACTTACCGACAGTAAAGGCAGAGTAGTAAGTTTTAAGAACTGTATTATAATTATGACGTCTAACGTAGGCGCAACCGAAATTAAGCGTACGAACACTTTGGGCTTTGCGGGTAATTCGTCAAAAGCCGAATACGATAAAATGTGCGACAGATATCAAGACGCATTGAAAGAAAAATTCCGTCCTGAATTTTTGAACCGTATAGACGATATAATAATATTCCACAAACTTACGAAAGAGGAAACTGCGCAAATCGCTGAACTTTTGCTTGCCAGCCTTCGCAAACGCCTTGCGGTTTTGGAAGTAAAATTAGAAATCACTCCGCAGGCTATGGATTTGATAATCGAAAAAGGTTACGACGACAATTACGGTGCAAGACCGTTAAAGAGAGTTATTCAACGCAACGTGGAAGATAAATTGAGCGAAGAAATTTTACGCGGCAATTTAAGAGAAAATTCTTGCGTTAAACTCGACGCGGCAGACGGTGAATTTATACTCGTAAAAGAGTAAAATAAAGGAACGATATGGTGGTATTTGAAAGGAACGATATGGTGGTATTTGAAAAGGCTGAATGGATTTGGCAAAACTGCGGCGACAACGTAGACGAATACGTCGAATTTGCATTCGACGTAAAAATCGATGCCGATAAAAAAACGGTTATAAAAATTGCATCGGACAGCAATTATAACGTATTTATAGACGGTAAGATTGCTTGTTTCGGACAGTACGCGGATTATCCCGAATATAAAGTATACGATACCGTCGACGTTACGAAATTCGTTAAAGACGGAAGTAAAATTTCCGTACTCGTATGGAGTTACGGAATACAGACTCAAACGTATATTAAAGACGGCGGCGGCGTTATATTCGAGGTTTTGAACGGAGACGAAATCGTTGCGTTCAGCAGCGATAAAACTCTTTGCCGTATATACGACCTTTACGAAAACGGATATAATAAAATTATTTCCGTACAACTCGGACAAAGTTTTAAGTATTACGGAAATAAAACGCCGTCTAAACCTTTCGCCAACGCGGTATACGTTGATAAGGGACGCAATTTTTATTCGCGCCCCAACGAAAAACTCGTTCTCGGGGACAGAGCCGCGGTTACCGTTAAAGATTTGGGCGACGGTTATCTTATAGATTTAGGTCAAGAAACCGTCGGATTTATAGATTTGGATTTTGAAAGTTCTGCGGAACAAACGATTGTTATAGGTTACGGCGAATATCTTTTCGACGGACAGGTAAGATACAAAAATCTCGCAAACAGCGGTATGAATCACAGCATAGAATACGTTGCCAAGACGGGCGATAATAAATACGTTAATTATTTTAGACGTATAGCGGGTAGATATTTGCAGTTTTTTTGTAAAGAACCCGTTAAAATCAATTACGTCGGGTTAATTCCCGTAAATTACCCCGTTAACGTTTTGCCGTACGGCTTTAAGTCGGAAATGCGCAATAAAATTTACGAAACGGCGGTACGAACTTTACATTTGTGTATGCACGAACACTTTGAAGATTGCCCTTGGCGTGAACAGGCGCTTTATAATATGGACGCGCGTAACGAAATGCTTTGCTCTTATTATGCGTTCGGCGATTATAAATTCGCGCGTGCAGACCTTGTTTTAATGTCGAAAGGGTTAAGAAAAGACAACCTTTTGTCTTTGTGTTTTCCCGCGGGAATGGATTTTCCTATTCCGTTTTTCAGTTTGTGCTATCCCGTGCAGTTGTTCGAGTACGTGAGGGAGAGCGGCGACGTTACCGTTTTGGACGAAACTTTCGACACCGCATCGGCTATTATAAATAATTTTATCGGCAGAATAGAAGAAAACGGGCTTATAGACAGATTCGAATACCCTTATTGGAATTTTTACGAATGGTCGGTCGGCAGCAGCGGATTTATTCCGAGAACGCCTGCCGAAGCGCCTGACAAGTACAATGCGTACGATTTAATACTTAACTGTATGTTTTTGTATTCGGTTATGCATTACGCTCGCCTTTGTGAAATAAAGGGTAAAAAATTTAATTTCGATATCGAAAAAAAGTTAAAAAGCATTCGTAAAACCTTTTACGACGAAGAAAAGGGAATGTATAAAGCCACTACGGAAGGCGCGCCGTTTTATACCGTATTGGGGAATAGTCTTGCTATTCTCGTGGGGCTCGGAGACGAAACGCTTGCGGATAAAATCGTAGACGGCAAAGATATGGTCGGTATAACGCTTTCAATGAATACTTGGCTGTACGAGGTGTTGCTACAAGTAAACGGCGACAAATATAAAGATTATATTCTGAACGATATCGATAAAAAATATTCTACGATGATAAAAAAAGGCGCGACTACGTTTTGGGAAACCGAACTCGGCGCATTCGATATGGGTGAATCGGGCAGTCTTTGTCACGGGTGGTCGGCTCTGCCGATTTATTATTACAGATTGCTTAACCAACTTAATTATTTTGACGGCGAATTATAATTCGTTCTTAAATAATTTGCGTAAATAAAAGGAATTTTGACGATTTGCGTCGTAATAATATACAGGAGGGAAATTATGAAGATAGAAATTACAGGCAGAAATTATAACGTTACGGAACGCTTGCGTGAAATTACCGAACAAAAACTCGGCAAACTCGACAAATATTTTTCGGATAGCAACACGCTTGCAAAAGTTTGCTTGAAAAAAGAGGCGTCTTCCCTTACTACGGAAGTTATGCTCGAATATGCGGGTAAATTTGTTCGGGCAACGGCAACAAGCGACAGTTTTTACGATAATTTGGACAGCGTATTGCCTAAACTCGAAGGTCAGATACGTAAACATCGCACGCGGTTCGACAAAAGCCATAAAAACGCAGCGTTTAAGGACGCTATCGTTTTCGACGGCGCAGCGCCCGTAGAGAATAAAAAAACCAACCTTGTAAAAGAAAAGAAATTCAAACTCGTACCGATGACGGTTGAAGAAGCACAGGAAGAAATGGAACTTTTGGGACATACTTTTTACGTCTTTTTGGAGGCGAAAAGTCAAACCGTTCAAGTGCTGTATTTAAGAAACGACGGCGACTTAGGGCTTATCGAGCCTGAAATTTAGTAACGTAAATTAAAAGTTTGTCGGTATAAAACGGCAATTTTGCAAAATCTTACGAAAAGAGGTTACTTCTTATAGGGGTATTATGAAAGTCGGAATATCCACGGCGTCTTTGTTCGTTAGAAAAACGACCGAAGACGCTTTGCAATTTTTAAGCGAAAACAACGTTGAAACGGCAGAGGTTTTTTTGGAGTCTTACTGCGAATACAAAAATTCGTTCGGCAAGGTTTTACAGTCTGTACAAAAGGGTATAGACGTACATTCCGTTCACGTTTTAACTACGCAATTCGAACCACAGTTGTACAGCATAAACGAACGCGCAAAAGCCGATTCGTTTAGTATTTTGGACGAGGCTATGTCCACGGCAAAAATGATAGGCGCGGATTATTATACCTTTCACGGCACGGCAAGGCTTAAAAAAACGCCCGTAAAAATCGACTACGACCGTATAGCGCGCATTACACAGGATATTATAGAAACTTGCAAAAAGCATTCGGTAACGCTTGCGTATGAAAACGTTCACTGGTCATATTATAATTACGTGGGTTTTTTTGAGGAAATAAGAAAGCGTACCGACGGACTTAAAGCGACTTTGGACGTTAAACAGGCAAGGCAAAGCGGTATAGAGTATAAAGACCTTATAAAGGAAATGGGCGAAGACGTAGTTACCGTGCATTTGTCCGATATAGACGTGAACGGCAAAATGTGTTTGCCCGGTAAAGGCGTAACGGATTTTTACGATTTGTTTTTACGATTAAAAGACGTCGGTTTCGACGGAGCGTTTTTGTTGGAAGTTTATCAGCAGGATTACGCGGAATATTCCGAACTTTTCGAATCTCTCGACTACGTAAAAAATTTATGTTCTAAAATTTACAAATAAACTTAAAGACGGCAAAGCGTTTCGCCGTCTTTTAAAACGGTAACCGCGAGGCAAATACGCCTCGCGGTTATCGTTCATGAGGTTGTTTGAGGTAGTTTTTTGTACAACTAAAATAGCCGTAAACTCGTTTACGGTGTCGTTATTGATACTGCAAATAAAAAAAAGCCGAAAAAACTAATTTTCTATCGGTTTAACCCTTTCCTGTTCAAACGCGGCGAGAATTTTGTTGATAAGGTCTTCTCTTGTTTCCGTATTGATGGGGTGAGCGATATCTTTATACTCGCCGTCGTTGGTTTTACGACTCGGCATAGCGATAAAATATCCTTCCGAACCTTCGATTACTTTAATGTCGTGTACTACGAAGCAATCGTCAAACGTAACGGATGCTACTGCTTTAAGTTTGCTGTCGTCTTTTTTAACGATGCGTACTCTAACGTCGGTAATTTTCATAATTGTGCCTTCCTTTATTCATATATTATAAT
>CAYSYT010000010.1:0-17447 GCA_964435195.1 uncultured Christensenella sp.
GACTTAATTTTGAAAATCTTTTTTACGGAGAAATATATATGAAAAAAATCTATGAATGCAAAACAAAAGACGTTTATTCGTTAGATAACGGCAACGTTATGCTTAAATTCAAAGACGATTGTACCGGTAAAGACGGCGTATTCGACCCCGGTGAAAATTCCGTCGGTCTTACGATTGAAGGTATCGGCAAAGCAAATTTGCAAACGTCGGTATATTACTTTGAATTATTGAAAAAAGCAGGCATTAAAACGCACTACGTAAGCGCAAACGTCAACGACGCCACTATGGAAGTTTTACCCGCAAAAGTATTCGGGCACGGACTCGAAGTTATTTGCCGTTTGGTAGCGACGGGCAGTTTCGTTCGTAGATACGGCGAATATATTGCCGACGGCACTCTGTTAAACGGCGGCTACGTTGAATGTACTTTTAAAAACGACGCGAAGGGCGACCCCCTCGTTACTATGGAAGGTCTCGAAGCGCTCGGCGTTATGAGTTCGCAGATGTTCGCCAGCATGAAAGAACAAACCTTAAAAATTACCAAAATCGTTGCCGACGACTTAAAGTCAATCGGACTCGATTTATGGGATATCAAGTTTGAATTCGGTTATAATAACGGTGAAGTTATTCTTATCGATGAAATCGCATCCGGTAATATGCGCGTTTATAAAGACGGCAAAATCGTCGAACCGGTCGAACTCACCAAACTTATATTGAACAGATAATTAAAAATATTTACGCGATTTGGCGCACCCCGATTTTATAATTTCGGGGTGTATTTTTTTACGATAAAATTTTATATGGCAAGGGCAACTATTTTAACTTTTAATTTGACAAATCCGTTATTTGCCTATATTTAAAATATATGAAGTTGACGTATTGCTCGCAAGGAACGGAAACTTTGCCGAGTTTCAAACGTATTAAAACGATAACGAATATTTTATCATAATACGTAATATTTACTTCGTATAACTTAATATAAATTACCTCAGGAGAGAATTATGGCGCAAGTAATAAAAAAACAACCAACCAAAGAACCTATGTTTTCTTGGCTAATCGACGACCATTTTGAAAAAAATTCGACTTTTCACACCCAAGATTTATGGACTTACCTTATAGTTCAAGACGATGAACTTATCGGTTCTACCACGGGGACGACGCGATTCGGAGGAAAAATGGTAAAACTCAACAAAAAATTCTTTTCGAATCTTAAATGCGGTTTTTTCTCTAAAACCGTAAAAGCAAATATTTTCTGCATAAAAACTACGCATACAGTAGCCAATTACCTTTCGGAAATTACGGTGGACAACAAGTTCCCGACCGACGTACCGGCAAATCAAAGTTACAAAAACGTATGTATTCAATTTACGTTGAATTTAAATTTGACGTATCCGGAAAAAGCATACGACGTTTTTATTAAAAACAATTCGTCGTTATACACTACGCAAGACACGTTAAAAAAGGTTGCAGGCGAACTTGCGACACGCGCAATGAACGAAATTATGCCGACCGTTTCCTTCCCGCGTGAAACTCATATACCTAATATGTTAAGAGATTGTACGTTAACGCCCGTTTCCGAAGAAGTGTTCAATAAATTTAAGGCTTGTTACGAAAAAATGTGGAAAAACTGCGGTTATAAAGCAACGGTTAACCTATCAAGACGCTAAAACAAATTATAAAAAACGCGGTTTGAAAAATCCAAACCGCGTTTTTTAATTATATAATTTACCAAGCCGACGTTTTATCTTGTCCGATTTTTTTCGAGTCGGTCGAGTAAATCTTCGTACCCGAGCGAACCGTCGGCAAGCGAAAGCCCCGTTTCAATCAGTTCGTCATCGGTAAAACGAACTTCTACGCCGTTAACCTGTAAAAACGTGAGCATAATTAACAAACCTATTCTTTTGTTACCGTCAACGAAAGCGTGATTAGATACGAGCGAATAGCCGAGCCTTGCCCCTTTTTGAATAATCGACGGATACAAATCTTCTCCGCCGAAAGTTTGAAAAGCCGAATTAAGCGCGGAATCGAGCAAATCGCAATCTCTTATGCCCACCGAACCTCCGCTGTTTTCGGCAACGAGTTTATGAAGCGAAAGCGCAAGAGCGGAATCTATTTTAATCATTTAGCCAACTCCTTAAACGCCTTTTGATATTTTTTTAATATTTGCCGCGCCGTATCGAGAACTTTTTTTTCTTCTTCCGACCGTTCTTTTTCCGATTTAATGTTTTCCGTTTGAGTTTTCATAAAAAAATTATACTACAAAAAAAGCCCGCAATCAAACGAAAAGTTAAATTTTTATCGCATTTTTTATTTGAAGTAAAGCCGTTTTTTCCAACCTCGATACCTGTGCTTGAGAAATCCCCACCATTTTACTTATTTCCGTTTGAGTTTTGCCTTCGTAATAACGTAAACGGATTATGGTTTTCTCTCTTTGTTGTAATCCTTCGAGCGCGGTATCGAGCGCGGCTTTTTCCGTCCAGTTTTCCTCGGTGTTTTTAGTATCCCCCAACTGGTCCATCAATAACAGCGTATCGCCCGACTTATTATAAACGGGGTCGTACAGCGAAACGGTATCGGAAATAGCGTCTAAGGCGTAAACCACTTCCGATACGGCAACTTGCATTTCCGCCGCTATACGCTCTAACGTTGCTTCTTCGTCGAGCTTTTCTATCGCCGAACGCGTTTTAAGAGCGAGATACGCGGTATCGCGTATAGAACGCGATATGCGTAACGAATTTCCGTCCCTTAAATATCTTTTTATTTCACCTATAATCATGGGCACGGCGTAAGTGGAAAATTTTACGCCTACCGATAAGTCGAAGTTATCTATGGCTTTTATAAGCCCTATGCAACCTGCTTGAAAAACGTCGTCCGAACTTATTTTTTTAGCCCAAAACCTTTTTATCACGGAAAGTACCAACCGCATATTAGCCACGATAAATTCTTCTCTTGCATTTGCGTCGCCGCGCGCTATTTTTTCGAGCAATTCAAAAGAATATTCGTCGTTTATCTTTGGAAGCGTAGCGGTATTTATACCGCAAATTACGACTTTGTTACTCATAACACCCCTCCTATGTACGGTTAAATCGGGGTTTTAATTATTATGTTCTTTTAAAATATTATTATACCGTTTAACGAAAAAGGTTTCGATATTTTTGCATCAAAACCTTAAACCTACTTATTTCATCGAACCGTTACACCATTTTGGCGAACTCTTTTTTCAACCTTGAAATAATCTTTTTTTCCAAGCGAGATATGTAACTTTGCGATATTCCTAAAAGGTCGGCTACCTCTCTTTGCGTTTTTTCTTCTTTTCCCGAAAGTCCGAACCGCATTTCGACTATTTCACGCTCTCTGTCGTTTAATTTTTTAAGAGCCTCTTTTAACAATTCCGTTTCCACGCCGTTTTCTATCTTCTTGTAAACCACGTCGCCGTCCGTTCCCATAACGTCGGAAAGCAAAAGTTCGTTGCCTTCCCAGTCGGTATTTAACGGCTCGTCGAAAGAAACTTCGCTTTTTAACTTAACCGTCCTGCGAAGATACATAAGTATCTCGTTTTCTATACAGCGCGAGGCGTATGTGGCAAGTTTTATGTTTTTATCGCAGTCAAACGAATTTACCGCCTTAATCAACCCTATCGTACCTATCGAAACCAAATCGTCAAGGTCGACACCCGTATTCTCGAAGCGGCGCGCGATATAAACCACGAGCCTTAAATTATGTTCTATAAGAGCGTCGCGTACACCATCGTCCGTTTTAAGTTTACAAACGAGTTCAGCCTCTTCCTCGGCGGTATACGGATTAGGCAGCGCTTCGCTTCCGCCGATATAACGCAGCAGATTTTCCGACAACGAGAAAAAATCAAGAAACTTTTTCAGTTTTTTCTTTACAGTGTTCAACATAATTACGCTCCTTCAACGCCGGGTGCAAAATCACGTCGTAACTTTCTCCGACGCACGACCTTGCAACCGCCAACGTTACGTTATTAAATATATTCGCTCGTCCCTCGATATATATCTTAAAAACGGGAATTTTTATACAATAACTACGGTCGTCCCCCGATACCGTTGAAAAGTTTATTTCCCCTATTTTAGGCAAAAAATCAATCCCGTTTATCAATTTTTTAAAGAATTTTCTACCGCATATTATTACGGGGTCGTTGCCGTCGTAAAGACCGTTACCCGTATCGAAAAAGCCTTTCATTTTAACTGTTTTTCCGTCAAATTCAGCCTCGCAGTCGTATACGAAACAATCTATATCTTTTTTTCTGTAAAGATATTTTACAAGCGCGCTTAACGTACGAATTAAAAGATAAACCGGCAAAACCATAACCGCCACGGAAATTTCGGACGAATAGTCTAAATCGAAAAGAGTAAAAACGCCTATTACCGCGCCGCCCGTTAAAAACGTAAATCCGAAAAATACCCCGCAATTTATATAAAAATTTTTTAGCGAGCGATAATTTCCCGCCAAAAAAAGCAAAAGTAACCCGAAAAGCAACTTTATAACCGTTAAAAGCAGAGCGTGTACGGACAATAACGGATAGATAAGCGCGAACGCGCCGCCCAAAAAAGCGCAAAATAAAAGGCGACGTTTACTTATCGCGGTACCCGTGAGCGTAAAAGTTGCCTTTAACAGTAAATAGTCTATTACGAAATTGTCTATAAAAACGTATTCGATATAAACCGTCATACCCGCTCCCCGCATATATTTCGCTTGTATTTTAACCGATTAAGGAGAGCGCAATATTGATTTTTTTAGTGCATTTTAATTTTTTTTGCCGTTTATTCTTTCATAAAAGCAAGAATAATATCGTTTTGAACGTATAAATACTCTTCTTTTATGCTTAGCCAATCCCCGTCGCGAAGAAGGTATTTTTCTTTTTTTCGCAAAACGTCTTCGTACAGAGCGTCAAAGTCTTCCGCAAACGTTTCGTTGAATTCTTTAACGTTAATTCCCTTTTGAGTGCGAAGCCCGAGCATTATAAATTCAAATTCCGCATCGGATTTTTCAATAACGTCCGATGAAATTTCAGGACTTTTATTGTAAATTACAGCATTAAGATATTCGTCTATCTTAAAAGTGTTTGTAAATCTTCTTTCGTCGATAAACGACGATGCCGAAACTCCTAATCCGATATATTCGCCGCGTCGCCAGTAATTCAAATTATGTTTGCTTTCAAATCCGTCTAACGCAAAATTCGAAACTTCGTAACGGTTAAAGCCTTTCGTTTTTAAATACGCCCTTATATCGTCGTAAATATCGGCTACTTCGTCGTCTGACAAAAGTTCCCCGTTTAAATAATCGGTATAAATCGGCGTGCCGACTTCGGGCGTAAGCGCATAAACGGAAATATGCTTAACGCCGCCCGCTATCGCAAGGTCAACCGTTTTGCGAACCTGCTCGGCAGTCTGCCCCGCAAGACCCATAAGAACGTCCGCGCTGATATTTTCACCTTTCAAAAGATTGCAGCACAGTAAAAAATCTTTCGCCGTGTGTATTCTGTTAAGCCTTTTAAGTTGGTCGTCGAACCCCGTCTGTAAACCGATACTGAAACGATTAACGCCGACGGATTTGTATTCTTCGATTTTTCGTTCATCGACAGTGCCAGGATTTATTTCAACGGTAATTTCGGGGTTTTCGGTCAATTTGAAAAACTTTTTAACCTGTCTTAACGCGCCTGCGATAAACTTCGACGGCACTACGGAAGGCGTACCGCCGCCGATATAAACGGTATCGAAAATTTTTCCTTCGAGTTGTTTCGCCCTGCCTTCTATCTCTCTGTAAAGGCAGGCAAAATAACTTTCCGTTTTGCCTATTTCCTTCGGGTACGAAGCAAAGTCGCAATAAGTACATTTGCTTTTACAAAATGGTATATGTATATAAATTCCGCTCATAATTATTTATCGTTATCCGTTTTAAGAATAGATATAAACGCCTCGGACGGAATTTCAACCGTACCGATAGAACGCATCTTTTTCTTTCCTTCTTTTTGTTTTTCCAAAAGTTTTTTCTTCCTCGTAACGTCGCCACCGTAACATTTTGCCAAAACGTCTTTCCTGAACGCTTTGACCGTTTCTCTTGCGATTATTTTACCGCCGACAGCCGCCTGAATTGGAATCTCGAACATCTGCCTCGGGATTACTTCTTTTAATTTTTCCGCTATCTGACGACCGCGTTCGTAAGCCTTGTCTTTGTGTACTATAATCGAAAGTGCGTCGCAAATATCACCGTTCAAAAGCATATCGAGTTTTACGAGGTCGCTCTTTTGATATCCCGCAATTTCGTAATCGAAAGACGCATAACCCTTCGTGCGGGATTTAAGGCTGTCGAAAAAGTCGTAAATAATTTCGTTTAACGGTAGAACGTATTTCAACTCGACCCTCGTTTTATCCAAATAAACCATATCTTTATACACGCCTCGCTTGTACTGACATAACTCCATTATCGGGCCGACGTATTCCGGCGGAGTAAAAATACTTGCGTTTATTACCGGCTCTTCCATATAATCGATTTCCGTTACGGGCGGTAAATGCGTGGGATTTTCGACTACCGTTTGCGTGCCGTCGGTCTTATAAACTTTATACGAAACGGAAGGCGCGGTAGTTATTATTTCAAGGTCGAACTCACGCTCGATGCGTTCCTGAATAACGTCCATATGCAAAAGCCCTAAAAAACCGCAACGGAAACCGAAACCGAGAGCCGCGGAATTATCGGGTTCTATCGAAAGCGCGGCGTCGTTAAGTTTAAGTTTTAACAAAGCGTCTTTTAAGTCGTTGTATTTGCTTCCGTCAAGCGGAAACACGCCCGAGAACACCATAGGCAAAGCCTTTTTATAGCCGGGCAACGCCTCTTTCGCGGGGTTATCTACCGTAGTTATCGTGTCGCCGACGGCAGTATCTTCGATACTTTTTATACTTGCGGCGATATACCCAACCTCACCCGCGCAAAGTTCGTCTTTCGGTTGCATTTTCGGTGAAAATACGCCGACCTCGGTTACGTCGAATTGTTTATCCGACATAAACGTACGAATTTTGCTTCCGACTCTGACGCTTCCGTCTTTAATCCGTACGAAACATATAACGCCCTTAAAATTATCGTAATAACTGTCGAATATAAGTGCTTTAAGCGGAGCGTTTTCGTCACCGTTGGGCGCAGGAATTTTTTTGATAATCCCCTCCAAAACTTCTTCGACGTTAAGTCCGCTTTTTGCGGATATTCTCGGCGCGTCGGAAGCGTCTAATCCGAGAATTTCTTCCAACTCGTAAGCTGCGTCGTCCGGGCGAGCCGACGCCAAATCCATTTTGTTTATGACGGGCATAATTTCCAAATCGTTATCTATCGCCAAATAAGCGTTGGCAAGCGTCTGCGCCTGTACGCCTTGCGTAGCGTCGACAATAAGAATCGCTCCTTCGCAGGCTTTAAGCGAACGCGAAACTTCGTAGGTAAAATCGACGTGTCCGGGAGTATCTATTAAATTAAGCACGTACTCTTCGCCGTCGCTCGCCTTATAAAACATTCTTACAGGTGTAAGTTTTATGGTTATACCTCTTTCGCGCTCCAAATCCATCGAATCGAGAAGCTGGTCTTCCATATCGCGCTCGCTAACCTGCCCCGTTTTTTCCATAAGACGGTCGGCAAGCGTAGACTTACCGTGGTCTATGTGCGCGACGATACAAAAATTTCTTATCTTTTTTTGATTTATTGACATATCTTTACCTTTGATGTATCATATTTAAAACCGATAATTTAAGTATACATTATACTTTTGATTTTTGCAAGTAAATGTAAAAAGGTGTGTTTATGAGATTAAACGAAAATCATTGGCTTTTAACAAAACCCGTCGCCCACAGAGGTCTTTGGAACGACAACATTACCGAAAATTCGCTTTCCGCCTACGAAAACGCCGTTGCAAACGGCTACCCGATAGAAATCGACGTTTATTCGAGTAAGGACGGCGTTCTGTATTCTTTCCACGACGCAACTCTTTCCCGTATGACGGGCGAAGACGGTTATATTTACGACAAAACTTCCGAAAAATTATCGTCATTAAAGCTTGCGGGCGGTAACGAAGGCATACCTACGTTCGAACAGGTGTTGACCCTATGCGAAAACAAGACGCCGCTTTTAATAGAAATAAAAAACCAGCCCGACAAAAAAATCGTGGAACGGGTAGTTAACCGCTTAAAAAATTACACGGGCGAATTCGCCGTTCAGTCTTTTAATCCTCTTTATATAAATAAAGTAAAAAAACTTGCGCCCGAATTTATTCGCGGTATATTAGGCACTCCCAACGAAAAAACTCAAAGCAAACTCACTTACCGAGTAATAAGCAAACTGCCGTTGAACTTTTTAATCAAACCCGATTTTATAAGTTACGATTTCAGAGCGTTGCCGTTACCGAAAAAAATCAAAAAAGACATACCCGTAATTGCTTGGACGGTAACCGACCCCGAAACGGCGAAAAAAATAAAACCTTTTGCCGAAAATATTATTTTCGAAAAATTCGTTCCTTAAAAAAAGCACCCGAAGGTGCTTTTTTTAATAAGCCGTTTTGTATATTTCCAAAATTTCTTCGACCGAAGTCTGTCTGGGATTGCCGCCCGTACAGGGGTCGATAAACGCGTCTGCCGCAAGTTGACTAAGCGCGCTTTCGGGTATATTTATATCACGCAACTTTTGAGGAATGTTTACGTCCTTGGAAAGAGCGATAACCGCTTGAATAGCCGCGTCAGCCGCTTCTTCCTTGCTCATATTTTTAGTATCGACGCCCATTGCACGCGCAATACCTTCGTACTTTTCGGTAGCAGCCGATTTATTGTATTCCATAACGTACGGCAACAGTAAAGCGTTTGCCACTCCGTGAGGTACGTCAAATCTTGCGCCGAGAGGATGCGCCATAGAATGAACTATACCGAGTCCTACGTTAGAGAAAGCCATACCCGCAACGTACGAACCGTAAGCCATACCCTCTCTCGCTTTTGCGTTCGAACCGTCTTTAACGGCGTCCCTTAAATTTTCCGCGATAAACTTGATACTGTTCCAACAAAGCAAATCGGAAATAGGCGTTGCGCCTGCGGTGATATAACCTTCGATAGCGTGCGTGAGCGCGTCCATACCGGTTGCCGCGGTAAGACCTTTCGGCATACTCATCATCATTTCGGCATCGTTAAAAGCAACTATCGGAATATCGTTCGGGTCGACGCAAACGAGTTTTCTGCCTGCGTCCTCGTCGGTAATAACGTAATTTATGGTAACCTCCGCGGCAGTACCACTGGTCGTCGCGAAAGCCATAATCGGGAACGCCTTGTTTTTAGTTCCGGCAACGCCCTCCAAACTTTTAACGTCCGCAAATTCTGGATTTGTCGCTATAACGCCTACCGCTTTTGCCGTATCAATACAACTGCCGCCGCCTATCGCGATAATAACGTCGGGATTAAATTCTTTAAACGCTTCGAGCCCTGCTTTTACGTTTGCAATCGTAGGGTTTGCTTTAACGTTGGAAAAGATAGTGTAAACTACTCCCGCGCCGTCCAACACGTCGGTAACCGTCTTTACCACACCGAATTTACAAAGGTCTTTATCCGAAACCACGAAAGCCTTTTTCATATTTCGGTTTTTGAGTTCGGTTGCGAGTTCAGCTCGGCAACCTGCCCCGAAATAACTCGTTTCGTTCAATACCATTCTTGCCATAATAAATCTCCTTTTATATATGTATTTTATTTTTTACGGAAAACCCGTCCGTTAGTCGGTTATTTTCCGTTATCTGCCGAATTTTTTAAGCAACAACAAACGAAGTTCTTCGTTAGACATTTGCTCTTTTTCTTGACGTCTCTTTTGCGCGTTCTTTCTTCCTTCTTTTCTTTCTCTGTCCGTTTTAACGTTGCCGGTTGCAATGCCGCGCGGATTTTCGGAAGTTTTCATCGTGAGCGAAATTTTGTTTTTAATCAAATCAACCCCCAAAACCTTAACTTTAACGACGTCGCCGACTTTGAGAACGTCGGAAGGGTGTTTTACGAAATCCTCCGAAATTTGCGATATATGAACCAAACCGTCTTGATGAACGCCGACGTCAACGAAAACGCCGAAATCTATAACGTTACGTACCGTTCCGATAAGTTCCATACCTTCCTTTAAGTCCTTGATGTCCATTAAGTCGCTGCGAAGTACGGGTTTAGGAAGCGTATCTCTTATATCCCTGCCCGGCTTCAACAACTCCGCGGTTATATCACGGAGCGTCGGTTCTCCGACGCCGCATTTTTGAGCAACGACCGACCAACCCGCTTTTTCTATTTTATCTTTAATATCACCGATTTTACCGGAAGCAACGTCGGAAAGCGTATAACCCGTAAGTTCCAAAAGCTTTTCTACGGCCGGATACGCTTCGGGGTGTACGCCGGTATTATCGAGAACTCCGCCGCCTATGATACGCAAAAATCCCGCGCATTGTTCGAAGGCTTTCGCACCGAGTTTTTTAACTTCAAGTAATTGTTCCCTTTTTTCGAAAGGTTTATTCTTTCTGTATTCTATTATATTTTTTGCGATGCCGCTATTAAGCCCCGCAACGTACGAAAGCAAACTTAACGACGCGGTATTAAGGTCGACGCCTACGCTGTTAACACAGTCTTCTACTACGCCTCCCAAAACTTCTTCTAATCTGTTTTCGGGCATATCGTGTTGATACTGCCCTACGCCTATTGATTTTACATCTATTTTAATAAGTTCGGCAAGCGGGTCTTGTAGCCTTCTCGCGATAGAAACCGCGCTACGCAAAGAAACGTCGAATTCGGGGAATTCCTGCGCGCCTAATTTACTTGCGCTGTAAACGGAAGCGCCTGCTTCGTTTACTACTGCGTAAGCAAGGTCTTTCCCGCTTTCTTTAATTAAATCGGCGACGAAGATTTCCGATTCCTTGCTTGCCGTTCCGTTACCTATCGAAATAACGTTAACTCCGTGTTTTTCTATCAAAGACAAAAGTTTGGCTTTTGCCTCTTCGGTTTTATTTTGAGGGGGCGTCGGGTAAACTACCGCGGTATCCAAAACGTTGCCTTCCGAATCTATAACCGCTATTTTGCAACCCGTTCTGTAAGCGGGGTCAAGCCCCAAAATAACTTTGCCTTTGAGTGGCGGTTGCAAAAGAAGAGGACGAAGATTGACTTCGAACATTTTAATTGCCTGTTCGTTAGCCTTGTCGGTTAAATCGCTTCTTATTTCTCTTTCGAGCGACGGGAATATAAGTCTGTCGAAAGCGTCGGTAGCCGCCTCGTCGACCAAAACACCGCTCGGCGAACCGTTCTTTACGTAAAAAGACCTAACCGTTCCGAGAAACGCTTCTTCGTCGACGGTTACCGAAACTTTCAAACATTCTTCCTTTTCGCCCCTGTTCACGGCGAGAATCCTGTGTGAAGGAATAGTCTTTATCTTTTCGCTGTAATCGGCGTAAGTATCGTAAGTCTTGGCGTTTTCGTTTTCTAAAAGTTTGCAAGTAAGTTCGCCCGTTTCGGCAATTTTTTTGCGAAGTTCTTTACGGAGTTCGGCATCGTCGGAAACTTTTTCCGCAATAATGTCTTTCGCGCCCGACAACGCTTGTTCGGAATTCTCCACGCCCTTTTCCGTATCGACGTATTTTTCCGCTTCCGACGACGGGTCGAAAGTTTCGTCTTGCTTTAAGATGAGTTCGGCAAGAGGAGTAAGTCCCCTTTCGGCGGCGACGCTCGCACGCGTCTTTCTCTTCTGCTTATAGGGGCGGTAAATATCTTCGGCTTCGGTCATCGTTTCCGCCGAAGCAAGCGCAACGGCTATTTCGTCGGTCATTTTGCCTTGTTCGGTAATGGAATCGGCTATTTCCTGTTTCCTTTTGTCAAGATTGCGTAAATATTTCAATCTGTCGAAAAATTCTCTCAAAACCTGGTCGTCACACGAACCCGTCTGTTCCTTTCTGTACCTTGCTATAAACGGAATCGTGTTTCCGTCGTCGATAAGCGCGATAATGTTCGATGCGTGCTCGGGTTTTACGTTAAATTCTCTGCTCAATTTTAATGCGTAGTCCATAATGATAATTCTCTCCGTATTTTACTGCGTTTAATATTTTTTGCCTTTTTTAAGGCGAATTTCTTTTACTTTTTTTTCATAACCGTTATCGGACGGTTTGTAATATATTTTGTCTTTTAAGGCGGTCGGTAAATACTGTTGCTCCACGTATCCGCCGTAATCGTGCGGGTATTTATAATTTTTGGAAAGCCGCTTGTCCTCGTCGGAACCGAAAACGGCGTTTTTCAAATGCGACGGAACGGTATCGTCTTTAACGTTTACGGCGTCTTCACCCGCCGCCGCCATAGCAAGATAAACCGAATTGGATTTTTCCGCCTCGCAAACGTATACTACGGCTTCCGACAACGGCAATAAGCCTTCCGGCAAACCTATTTTTTCGTAAGCGACGAGAGCGTTGGTCGCAACGACAAGAGCGTTCGGGTCCGCCATACCCACGTCTTCCGCGGAATGCGCTATAATTCGCCTTGCGATAAGCAAAGGGTCGCAACCGCCCTTTATAAGCCGCTGCATATAGTATAACGCGGCGTTCGCATCGCTTCCGCGCAAACTTTTGCAAAATGCCGAAAGCATATCGTAATACAAATTTTCGTCGTAAGAAAGCGCCTTTTTCTGTATAGATTCTTCGGCGTCTTTAAGCGTTACGGTTATTTTACCGTCGGCGTCGAGGTCGGTAGTCAAAACGGCAAGTTCCAAGGCGTTGTAAGCAACACGTAAATCACCCGCCGCCATACGCGCTATATGTTTATACGCTTCTTCGGTAACGGTTAAAAGATAATTTCCGAGTCCTCTCTCTTTATCTGCGGCAGCCTTTTTTAAGGCGTTTTCGATATCGTTTTCCTTCAACCTTTTCAGTTCGAAAACCCTGCATCTCGAAACTATCGCAGGGGTCATTGCCGAATAAGGGTTTTCCGTGGTAGAACCTATAAAAATTATATCGCCTTGTTCAATCGCAGGCAACAAACTGTCGCTTTGCGTTTTATTAAAACGGTGACATTCGTCGAGTAAAAGATAGGTTTTTTTGCCGTAAAGTTTTGCGTCGGAACGCGCGTCTTCAACGACGCGTTTAACGTCGGCGACACCGCTCGATACGGCGTTCAATTTAACGAAGTTTCCGTCCGTCCCGTTTGCGATGATATTCGCAAGCGTGGTTTTGCCGCAACCGGGCGGCCCCCAAAAAATGCAACTGCCCAAACGGTCGAGTTTTATCGCGCGGCGAAGTAAACTCGTTTCCGAAACGATATGCTCCTGCCCGATAAATTCCGAAAGGGTTTTTGCTCTCATTCTTTCCGCAAGCGGAACGCTTTTTTCGGAAGCGCCCGCCAAATCAAATAAATCCATAGAAGTATTTTAGCACATATCATAATTTTTTTCAACTTATAATAAAATTAAAGTGAATAATTATGAAACAATTATCGTCAAGTTTTTTTGATTTTTTTCTTTTTTTCACTTTGACTTTGTTTGCGGTGGTTCTCGCCTTCGGCGGAAAAAGTTTTTCGGTCGTAAACGAAGGAATTTCTCTTTGGGCGGCGTGTGTTTTGCCTGCGCTCTTTCCGTATTTTTTTATAACGGCAACCGTAACCAAACTGTCTTCACCAAAAAAGGTGGGAAGAATACTTGCGCCGCTCACCAAAACGCTTTTCAACACCGGCGGAGTTACAGGTTACGCCTTTTTAATCAGCGTCGTTTCGGGCTACCCGATAGGCGCGGCGGTAACTTGCGAACTCAAAAAAAACAATCTGTTATCCGACGCCGAGGCCGTACGGTGTTCCGCCGTTTGCTCGACTTCTTCGCCTATGTTTTTAACGGGTAGCGTAGGCGCTATTATGTTCGGCGACAAAACGTTCGGACTTCGTCTTTTTTTATGTCATTTGATTTCCGCCGTAATAAACGGTTTTATTTTTTCTTTTTATAAGCGTAAAGAAAAACCTTACCCCTCTACCGCTGCGCCGTATGGCGCGCACGTCGACGGCTTACTGTACGAAGGAGTGTACTCTTCCGTAATATCGGTTTTGACGGTTGGCGGTATGATAACTCTGTTTTATCTCATAACGCACTTACTTTTAGCCTACGGCATTTTAAATCCCGCGATATATCTCATCGAAAAAATCACGGGCGACGCACGTCTTTCCGTCGGCATAGTTTCGGGATTATTCGAATGTACTACGGGGTTAAAACAAATAGCGTCTTGCGGAATAACCTTCTTTACTCTGCCGACGGTCGCAGCCGTTTGCGGTTTCGGAGGTGTTTCGGTTATACTTCAATCGACGGCTTATCTGAAAAAAACAAAAATAAAAGTCGCACCGTTCGTTTTGTCAAAATTCTCCGGTGCGGCTGTAAATTTTATCGTCGGTCTGCTTTTTTCCCTCTTTTTTTATCCGTAATTTCCTTAATATATTCGTAAACGTTTTCAGGTACGTAACGCGAAAAATCGGTATCCAACCCGATTAAATTGCGCACGGCCGTGGACGATACGTAATTGTATTTTTTGTCGGTAGGTAAATACACCGTTATAATTTCAGGGTAAAAATCTTCGTTAAAATCAGTCATTAGCGTTTCGTATTTGTAATCTTCGACGTTTCTTATACCGCGAACGTTAAATCGAACGCCTTTCTTTTTCATAAAATCTACGAGTAACCCTTTTACGCGATAGACTTCTACTCTGTCGTCGCCTTCGAAAGCCTTCCTTACGATATCCAACCTTTCGTCGGCGTCGAAAAAAGTCGTTTTGTCTTTATTCTCGCCTATAACCACGTATACTTTATCGAATATTTTCAAACACTTCGATACGATATCTTTATGTCCGACAGAAAACGGGTCGAACGTACCCGCAAAAACACAAGCCTTCATAATCACTCCTTTACCAAAAAGGTCAAATATACCCTGCCGTACTTCCTTTCGTCCGAAACTTTAAGCCCCGACGGATTAAAGCCGAAAGGTTTTTCGTCTTCGAATACGATAACGCCGCCCTCCCTTAAAAGTTCAGCCGCAACGCGAATAGCCGCCTCACCGACACCTTCTTTATAAGGCGGGTCTATATATATAACGTCAAACGTTCCGACCGAACGAGGTTCTAAAATCAGGGCGTCTTTGTTAAAAACCGAATATCCGTCGGTGATTTTAAGCAGATTAAGATTCTTTTTCAAAAGCGCAATACTGTCTTTTGATTTATCGTTAAAAACAACTTCGTTCGCCCCGCGAGAAATAGCCTCTATACCGATTGCCCCCGTTCCGCAGAACATATCCAAAAACCTACATTCGCTAATTCTAAAACATAAAATATTAAAAAGACTTTCTCTTACCTTGTCCGCCGTCGGGCGAATTTTATCTCCGTCAAAAGAACAAAGCACCCTACTGCGGTATTTTCCGCCGACTATTCTCACTTTCCGTTACCGTAAATCATTTTTTGCCGTTCGGCTATTTTATCGTACTGCGCTTGTTGTTTTTTCGCGCCCAAAATATACGGAATACCGGATATCAGCGCAAGCGCGCCCACCGCGTAAAGTAAAATAAAATATTGCCAACAACCGATTGTTCCGCCGATAAAAACACTGTACGGCGCATAAAAAACCAAATAAAGTAAACTTGCTACTACGCCTGCCCCGTTATAAGCTTCGCCGCAAGCAAGAATTAAAACGAGATGAATTAACATGCATATAACTAAGGGCGCTGCCGCTATAAGTCCCATAACGTAACCTTTCCAAGGCTTGTACTCTTCAGTGAGCTTTAAAGGTAACGCTTCGCCCGTTCTGACAATTTCTTCCCTTTCCAAATCGTTTGCGTGGCGAACTTTTAACGCTTCCTGTCCTTCCTTAAAAAAAGATATTCCCATTAAAAACACGTAAAAGCCGAGATTTAACAGGTTCAAAACCGTTTCAATCCAAACAACGCCTATCAGACTTATGCCTGCGGCGATAATCGCCATAAAAACGAGATACATTAAGGGGAACAACGACTGCTTTAAAAAATATTTCATAAAAACCTCTTCACGTTATGTAAACTTTTTCGGCGCGACGGGAACATTCGGTTAAAATTTCATAACTAATCGTTCGGTATTTGCGTGCCGTTTCTTCCGCATCGGACATGATTTCCGCCATTCCTTTTTTTATTACGGGATTAACCATTGCCGACAAGTCCATACAGCGGTTATTAAAAAGCCCTTCCGTTTCGGACCTGAACAACCCGTCCGCATAACCGTATCTGACTACGTATGCGGTAAAGTCTTTATCGGCGCGTTTTTCACCGTAAAACATTCGGTCGCCCTTTTTCAAACAACGAACGCCTACTATCGGCGAATAAATTTTCATTACGGGTTTAACGGAAATCGCGTTTGTTTCAAAAGGCTTATAACCGTATAGGAGAATACCTATACGCACCATATCGAATTCCGCGCCCTGCAAAAATCCTCCGCTTGCGGATATGTGTTTTATTATTTTATTATTATACCCCACAGCCAAACGAATTGCAAGCAAAAATTTATTTACTGCTTTATTTACCGATTTTTTATTTTCGGCACGTGCCAAATGAGAATATATGCCTTCTACAAAAACGTGAGAACATCTTTTTGAATATTCGAAAATTTCTTTAAGTTCGGATAACGTGCTTACTCCTTGACGGTTCATTCCCGTATCGTATTTGACGTGCACCTTAACTATCTTGTTTTGCTTCTGCCCCTCTTTTTCTATTATTTTCAAATCGGCAATACTTGTTACCGTTAACGTTAACCTGTAACTTACCGCGCGTTCGACGTCACGGACATTAACGGGAATAAGCGTTAAAATGTCTTTCGAAACACCGCCTTGACGCAACGCTATTCCCTCCTCCGGAAGAGCAACGGCAAAACAATCGACTATTCCGTGTAGGGCGTTAGCCACCGCAACGCCGCCGTGCCCGTATGCGTCGGCTTTAACTACGGCGCAAAATTTCGTGCCCTTATTTAATTTTTTTCTGACCGCCAATGCGTTGTTTTTTAGCGTGGTAAGATTTATTTCGGCAATATTAAACATACTACCATATTATGCGCGAAAATCGGTAAAAGTCAATTAGCGTCCGCCACGGAACTTACCGATTACGTTTTTAATTTTTCGTTTAATTTACTATCGGGTAAATTTTATGTATTTTTAAAAATTTTTGTTGCAGCAACAACCACATGGTGCTATAATAAATTAAATAATATTCAATTAAGACAACGCGTCACTTGTATTTTAAGGAGAAGTTTATGGCAAGGCTTAATTACGATAACGGCTATTACGAAGGAAACGTTACGAAAGGTAAAAGAAACGGCAAAGGCACTTATTATTTTGTCGACGGTGATAAATACGACGGCGAATGGAAGAACAACCTTCGCAACGGCAAAGGCACTTATTATTTTGTCGACGGTGATAAATACGACGGCGAATGGA
>CAYSYT010000010.1:17547-38227 GCA_964435195.1 uncultured Christensenella sp.
AGAACGACCTTCGCAACGGCAAAGGTATTCACTATTACGCCAACGGCGACAAATACGAAGGCGAATGGAAAAACGACCTTCGCAACGGCAAAGGCACTTATTATTTTGCCAACGGTGATAAATACGACGGCGAATATAAGGACGACATAAAAGACGGTTACGGCACTTATTATTTCGCCAACGGTGATAAATACGAAGGCGAATATAAGGACGACATAAAAGACGGTTACGGCACTTATTATTTTGCCAACGGTGATAAATACGAAGGCGAATGGAAAAACGATAACTACAACGGCAAAGGTACTTTCTATTACGCCAGCGGTGATAAATATGACGGCGAATTTAAGGACGATAAATTTGACGGAAAAGGTACTTTCTATTACGCCAACGGTAATAAATACGACGGTCAATTTAAAAACGACCTTCGCAACGGCAAAGGCACTTATTATTTCGCCAGTGGCAAAAAAATCACCTGCGAATGGAAAGACGATAAAATAAACGGCGAACGTAATTACTTCGACGGCAGAAACAAGAAAGAAAAAATACGGGACGGCAAAGGAATTTTTTATTTTAAAGACGGTTCTAAATATGACGGCGAATGGAAAAACTGCGTTCGTTCCGGCTTTGGAATTATAACTTTTACCAACGGCGATACATACGAAGGAGAATGGCAGAACGACCGTCGCAACGGCAAAGGCACTTATTATTTCGCCAACGGTTACAAATACGACGGCGAATGGAAGAACGATAAATTTGACGGAAAAGGTACTTTCTATTACGCTAACGGAGAAAAATACGTCGGTCAATTTAAAGACAACAAAAAGGATGGTTACGGCACCTTTTATTTTGCCAACGGTAACAAATACGACGGCGAATGGAAGAACGATAAATTTGACGGAAAAGGTACTTTCTATTACGCTAACGGAGAAAAATACGTCGGCGAATGGCGTAAAAACGAAAAGCACGGCAAAGGTATTCACTATTACGCTAACGGAGAAAAATACGACGGTAAGTGAAAAAAAGGCAAATATAACGGCAAGGGCGTAATGGACTACCCCAACGGCGCTAAATATAAAGGCGATTTTGAAGACGGTTATCGAAGCGGATACGGTTTTTACTATTATTACGGCGGCGATTATTATATGGGAGAATGGAAGAACGACAAAAAAGAAGGCGTAGGAACGTACTATTACGCAGACGGCACTTATTTTTGCGCGTTGCGGAAAGACAACGAACCCGTCGAATACCACCATTTCGGTTCACGCGAATAATTATTCGTTTTTACTTTGAGTTTTCCCCTTTATTTTTTGATTTACCGTTTTTAACGTTTATATACAATAACATAATATTTGTTTTATACATAAAGCAACGGATGGCGAAAATATCGCTATCCGTCTTATTTTTAAAATTTTATTAAAATTTTGTATTATCTAAACGTTACCTTTGCACCCGACCGGAAGCGTTGCCTTCGGCAAGAGATTCCACCTCTTTCACGCTCACAAAGTTATAATCACCCTCGATACCGTGCTTTAAACACGACGCGGCAACCGCAAAATCTATTGCTCTTTGCTTGTCGTAACCGTTGATTAAAGCATAAATCAACCCTGCACCGAAACTGTCTCCGCCGTCTACCTTTATTCCGTAACCCGAACCGTACGTTTTTTGTTCACGCTCTATTTTCTTTTGCTCTCCGTCGCAAACCTTACCGCCGTATACGGCTTTCATTTCGAGCGCGCCCGGTTTTAAACGCCTGTCGGAAGTTACAAGTCCGTCGACGCAAAAATTCCCGTCGTGCATTTTTCTCCGAAATCTCCGCCGTAATAGTGCTTGCCGTTTTTCATTATCGAATGGTCCGCCCATTCCCATACAAAGCCGCCTATTATCCTTGGCTCGGAATATATTATTTTCCAATAATCGGCTAAATCCCCGTTACTGTTGCCCATTGCGTGTGAATATTCGCACAAAACCAACGGCCGAGTTTCTTTTTCGTCTTTTAAATATACGTTTTTTATCCATTCGGGCGAATAATACATTACGCTTACCGCGTCTAACAATTTTGAGTAATACGCCTTCTTTCCCGCCCTCGATATTCCTTCGTACTGGACGGGTCTCGAATCTCTTTTACGAATATATTTTGCGCCCGCATAAAACGACTTGCCGAAATAACTTTCGTTGCCGACCGACCACATAACCACGCAAGAACGGTTCTTATCTCTCTCTACAAGCGCCGTATGTCTGTCGAGTATCGCGTTCGACCAAAACATATCGTCGGCAAACTCTTTCCAAACGGACATGGTCGTTTTCCCGAATTCGAATCCGCCCGCAAAGGTTTCCTTACATTCGAAATTCCCGTTCGGTGCAGACGCGCCGTGCGATTCCAAGTCCGCTTCGTCTAAAACGTATATACCTATTTTATCGCATAACAAATAAAATTCGGGACAACTCGGATAATGCGACGTTCTAACCGCGTTTACGTTCAAACTCTTCATTAGCCGTAAATCTTTATACATATCGCCGAGCGTTACCGTCGCACCCGTCTTGAAGTTAAAATCGTGTCGGTTTACCCCTTTCAATTTCTCCGCGCGCCCGTTTATCTTAAACACTCCGTCTTCTATCTTTACCGTTCTGAAACCTATTTCTTCCGTTATTTTTTCTCCGTTCGCTTTTATCGTTAAAGTATATAACCGCGGCGTCAATGCGCTCCACTCTTTAACCGCCCCGACGTTCATCACGCAACCTTTTCTCTTCTCCGCATACGCCCTTCTGCCTTTTATTTCCAAAACGGCGTCTACGTCGCTCTCGTTGTAAAATTTTATTATTCCGTTATTTCCGTCGATTTCCGTCTCTATTTTATAATCCGTTATATGTTCCGTAGGTCGCCGCAACATATATACGCTTCTGAATATTCCCGAAAATCTGAATTTGTCCTGACACTCTAAATAACTCGACGCACACCATTTTAATACTACTACGTCTATTCTGTTATTCCCGTCGACTATCAATTCCGTTACGTCAAACTCGCTAACCGCGTGCGATATCTGCGAATACCCTTTGTATTCGCCGTTAACGTAAAGATAAAACGCGCTGTCCACACCTTCGAAAATCAAATAATATTTTTCGCTCGTGTTTTTTCCTACGTAAAACTCGCGTCTGTAATGCCAACACGGGTTTTCTTTCGGTACGTACGGCGGGTCGAACGGAAACGGATATCTGTAATTAAGATACTGAATTCGGTCGTACCCTTGCATTTGCACGCACGACGGCACGATTATCTCTTCAATTATCTCCTCGTCGATTTCTACGTCGGCTAAACCGCAATGCTCTTTTATATGCCATTTTCCGTTTAACGACTTATACCGCGCACTCGATTCCCTGTCTATTATTCCGTAACGCTTCCGCACTGCGTCGTTTTCCGAAAACGGTATATAATAACTTCTATGCGTTTCCGTTCCTATTCTTTTGGTTTGTTCGTATTCTCTCATAAACGCTCCGAAATTTTATTTCAAATATTATACACCGTTAAAAATACATTTTCAATATACCAAAAGAAACTAAATTCAGGGGTAAACAATACTTTCGTTAAAACATTATCTTTTTAATTACAACAAATAACGCGCCTATCTTGTGATGATTGCTATTTTTCAATTCGGTCGTAGTGTTCCAATATTTTCCAACGGTTTCTCTGTATCCTAAGTGGTTTTCTCGTTAATAGCGAAATAACCGAGAATGCGATTGTGACAAAACTAAACGAAGAATTGCAACAAAAAGCGATTTCGGCAATACTTGACGCAATAGAAAAAGGAGTTTTTACAAACTCCACAAAAGACAGACTTTTAAAACTTGAAAACGATAAAACATTACTTGAAGAAAAAATTGCTATCGAACAAGCCCATGCCCTCAAACCACTTGAAAAGAAAACAATTGTAAATTTCTTAAAAATCTATACAAACAAAAAATTTGATAGTGTTCGTGATAAAAACGACTTTTTTAACAATTTCATTTTAGGAGTAAATCTGTATGACGACAGAATAACAATAGTTTACAACACAAGTCCAAACCCAACCACCGAAATCTATAAAACTGATAATAAGTCCGATAACGACCCGAATGGTAGCGAAACAACTATTTATTCAAAAATAATAGAAACGAGTGAAATCGGCTCAAATTTGGATTGCAGGAGTGGTTTAAATGCCAACTCTTGTAACCAAAATTTATTAATCACAACTAATAATGAGAATTTGAGGCTTAAAAAATCTCAAAACAATTTGGAAACCGAAGCCCCAAAAACTACACAACAAAAAAGTCGCTTAAACCTTAATGAGTTCAAACGACAATTGTTTGCGAAAGACCGCGCAAACGGTGCGTAAACGAGGTAAGAAAAGTGAAACGATGCGCGTTTTATTCTTCCTCGTCTTCTACACCCAGTCTAATACCGTATTCGAAAAAGCACATATCCAGGATCTTTGCCGCTGGATAAATTACACGCCTGCTGCAATGCTGGCGCAATGCTTCGAATTCCGTCTTGTTATCAACATAGAGTTTGCCAAGCATCTTAATAGATTTTGCGGTCAAATTTTGTGTGGCTGCGCCCGTTGTCGATACTGCTTTTTTGAAGTATCTGTCATATGCTGGCACGCAACCAACCGTACCAAGTAGAATTTTTGTCAGCAAAGTATCAGTGGGAATACCAGCATTCAATTCTGCGTATGTGGTTGTAATCGCTTCACACAGGCGTATAATTTCTTTTGCGTAGAATTCGTCCGCCATTTTTTCCGGTTCTATATCCCAGAGTTGCGACCATTGTTCCTCGAAAAGTAATTTCACTATCGCTGCATGAATTTTGTAATCTTTCTGCATCAAGAAGGAATTACGCAACATTCCCCAGCTTGCCAAATACCATGCGAGGTGTAAACATAGGTAATCTATTATTACCTCATCTTGCTGTTGCCTGTGCTGCTTAAACGCTTCGTGACAATGTTCCCATGATAAATATCTGTGGTTGCTGTCTGTAGCGATGCCGTCATAAAAATCTCTGCCGCATTCAATTGCCTGCGCTACATCGTTCTGGCAGATGGTGCGAATTAATGATTTTTGGGCGACGTTTTTGGGTTGTGCCGTTCCTTTTTGGAAAATAACCCATTGTTCATTGAGGTTAACGCCTCCTCGTTTTACGATATAACCTGCATTTAACCACGCAGCTGCAAATGATGAAGGATTTGCAGAGTTCGCCCATGCCGCCCGTGTGGTATACGCATAATTCGGAATTTCAATTATATCCTGCAATTCAGCGAATGTATATGAAACAGTTTCTTCACCGCATTCCTGCAGCTTTTTGGTTAATTCAGCGTATTTACTCCCTGCAGCCATGCGCCGTCCTCCTTACTAAAACTATCTTACGTATCCTACCTTCGAAACGCCAATTACTCCGCGCCTTAAAAATACCATTTCAATCTGGTCTGGAACAAATGCATTGAATGTGAATTTTTCGTATTGGAATTCGTCTGCCTCGAATGCCGAGTAGTCGAATTGCTCGTAGTCGAACACCGCTGCACCTATTTCTTTAAGCACTTCGTCGGGGAGCGTGTAGTCCTGCTCGACCAGTCCGAACATCGTAAATCCAGAATCTACGCAAAATGCAATTACCGCCTGCTTGCCGACGCTGTACGCGACGCTGCCGACAATGGATCCTACCAAGCTGCCTACGAGGTATCCGAACACGGGTATCTCGATAAATGCCTGCGTTATTCCTCCGCCAATTAAAGCGCAAGCAGCTACGAAGCTATCGCGTGCAAATTCATCTACGAATTCGCGTCCAGTCTTTTTGCCTCGCGCCATCTGTATGCCGTTGCAGATTGCATTCACGGCTACGACCGCAATCGCTGCTACAACATGTGGATTCGCATCTTTCAACGCTTCTCCGAGCATGCCACTTTGACAGAAGCCAATCGTTGCTGCGGATATCGTACCAACAAGGAAACCCTTTGCTCCTCCTGTCACCGCTGCTACGCCAACAGCTTTTACTTGCTCCATGTCAAGTTCGCCCGTCTCGATGAGATATTGAATTGCTTTTATAATCTCTGGTGCGGCTTTGAGTACCGCTGATATGACCGCTGCGGTCATGCCCGCTTTGACGGATTTGCGCAGTACATCTTTGAGTTTTACCCATTGTTCAATGGTCAATCCCCATTTTTCGGGATCTAATTGTCCGTCTCGCACCTCGACCGCCATCTCTTTTGAGCCTGTGCGATCCATTGTTGACGATCGTACTCCGTCTGCAGTTTCAATGCGCTCGGATCCATGTTCTATGAAACGCTGGTCTCTGTCGACTAATTCTGGTCTGGTGCTGGCGTTGCCCGCCATGCGCTTTGTTGCAAATTCTTTGCCCGCTTCAAGATGTCCTTCCGGAACTATGCGTCCCATGTCCCCGTATACCGAATCGTTTTCACCAACAAGCCCGCTTTCAAGCGCAGCTTTTGCGCCTGCTGCGGTTGCAGGGTTATGCGCTGCTTCACCATAAGTTACCGTCTGCGCCTTCACACTTGCTGCGGGATCTTTGTAGTACTTAACTTGCCACATTTCGCCGGTAGATTCCCGTACTATGTCAGCTGATCCAAATGCCGTGGTTCTTGGCACAACGAAATCTGGTGTAAGTCCTTTGACCGCTGCGTCAACATTTGCGGTGCCTGCATGATAGAATTCCATCAAGTCGCCGCTTAAAAAATCAATGCCTTTGCTGCTGCCCGTGAAGGATTCCAAGTTATCTATCGTAGCTTCGATTTGCTCGCTTATTGATGATATCCAATCCTCTGTGGCTACGCCTACGGCGACTCCTGGAGCATGCTGCAGGAAAAATTCGTATCCTTCGCGTACTCCTTCCATAGATTATTCCTCCGCCAGAAATGCGGTAAGACCGTCTATGTACATAATCATTGCAAGCAATGCATGCTGACGCTTTTCAATTTCTTTGCTCTGGAAGAAATCTCCAACTCGCTTGAAAAATCCTATAAATGCATTGTCTTTTGCTGTGTATTGAAGATTGCACTTGGCAGAAAACTCTTTCGAATACTTTTTGCTTAATTCTTCGAATTGTGCGTAGTTATCCTTCGTGATTGCAGCCGGCTCTACATGCATGAACGCCTGCGTTCCAAGCCAACCATAGTGCATTCCACACTCACAGAATGTATCTGTCACATTCTCGCGCAATGTGCGTACCGTCTTGTTGTTACCGACGAACAGGACATACTGCGCCGACGACAGCTTCGGTCTGTTGTTTGCATATTCTTTTTCGCTCCAGATGTTTGCATCTACATTTCCGTCTCTGGTGCCGACCTGCGCACCTTCCACATCGTCGGTGCCGCTGATAAGCTGCAACAGATAATTCGCTGTTGCCTCTGTATTTTTATCATAAACGATGATAAGCTTTTTCTTTGCCATTTTCGCTACCTCGATATCATTACTGGATGCTCTACTATATCATAATTTGGTGATAAATTCAACCTGAATAGCGCAATTCTTTGCGCTAATTTGACGAACAGATCATTTTTTATTTTTTGAATATATCCCAAATACTGAACGAGGTCTTGTTATAAACCTTGTTGTATGCTGCTTTGCGAGGATTTTTTATCCATCCCACGCCCTTTTTGCCATATCCGGGTATCAACGCTTTTTTGACGCTGCGTTTTACACGTCCGGTTGTGCGCGCCCTCAACGAGCGCTTCAGCGACGGCTTTCTTAATCCGAATTTCATTGTATACCACCTTATTTCGAATTTACCCGCTGCATTTACCGAGCAGCGTGAGAAGTGCGATTATGATTATAACAACCCAAAATCCGCTGGAACATCCGCCACCGCCGGTGCTTTTGAAAGCGTGAAAATCATTTAAGTCTGGCATTGTTATTTTCCTTATATAAAGTTGACGCCCATGCTTACTAAGCTAATGACGGTACCAATCAATGAAACGACGAGGTAAAGCGCCTTGCCGCCACGAACTCCAAACCAGATACCGAAGCCCGACGCTACCATCATAATTGCGCCCGTGATAAAATACGGCGAAGTAATATACTCCTCAACCATATATTTAATGCATTCCCAGAGCCACGGGAAGAAGGCAACAAGCGTTTGCCATATAACCTCCCACATTGCACCAAGCGCACCCCAGCCGCATACTGCAAGCACCAGCGCAGAAATTGCGCCTAGTCTAACTAATGTTTTTGTCAACTAAATCCTCCTTGTTTATCTTAGATCTCCAAATAAAATTTCTCTTGCTTTTGCCTGTCCCTCTATGGCTGCATTCAAACTACCGCGATACATTGTGTCGCCTTCTTTAACCATTTTGTAGAGAAACACCTCTGCTTTCTGATAGCAAATCAACGCTGTTTCCGCGTTTGCTTCGGTACCACAACCATTCAGGAAAGCATTTGCCAAACGCAAATACACGGGTCCCGCAACAAATTTAGCTGCCTCATCCGTCATCGTTTCAAGGCAACGCTCGTATATGCCAAACGCTTCTTTTTCGTTTTTCTTGACGTAGTAACCGTTCTGATACATATCGCCAATTTTATAAAGCGAAATCAAATGTCCTGTGAACGCGCCAAGCGAAAAATAATGGAACGCTTTCTCGTAATCAACGGGCATATTCCTGCCATAGTAATAGCAATAGCCGAGGTTTTCCTGCGCTTGCCCGTCACCGAGTTCGGCGGCCAAATTGTAATAATAAACGGCTTTCGTGTAATCCTGCTCACAGCCACGGCCTTTATAATACAATGCACCGAGGTCATTCATGGCGTGCATATTACCAGCTTCGATTTCTATCTTATACAGCTCTACGATAAAATCGAATAAAAACTGCGGCAAATCCTTTTCTGAATCATTTTCCTGCAAAGCGGTCGCAATATCTAACGGCGACTCATACAATTCGTCTTCACTCGTTAAATCTGCGAGGTATTCACTAATAGCGGGATATTTTTCGCTGTCTATCAATTTCGCTATTTCTTTGACTTTTTCAAATAATTTATCTGTCATCGTTATTCTCCTTGTTATTTACGCAACGCTTCCTTTGCCCACTCCAAATCAACCACAAAGGCATCATCTCCGGCTGCGTCAATCCTTGACGCAAAGTCCTTGCTAATTTTTTCGTAAAGGTCGGAGGATATGTCGCAGGACATCGGCTCTTTTGCCATAAAATGCAGCGACATCTTTCCATCCATAACCATCATGTATATCGCGTCAACGGGATTGTCTGGGAACTGCTTTGCCGCATTCGCCATGTACATCAGCTTAATAATTTCGACTACGCGGTCGTCAAGCCCGTTATCAAATATAATAGCTTTCTCACGCAGTGTGTTATGGTCGCAGACAACGCGCTTCCTGTAGCCGTCCATCTTTACGGGTAGCTTTTCTTCCATTTCGATAAGCTCCTGTATGGTTGATTCCACTGCATCAGGATGAACGAAATACACCATTGCGCTGTTTTTCATATCGTGATACAAAATGTTATATTGCAGGTTGCTTTCGTGTCCGCACTTGTCGCAATGGAAGCGGAACAACGTACCATTAATCAGCTCGGCCTTTGCGTCCGGATCTAAATCCCCGTTCAGACTATCCCAAATTGTAATCTCGCATTCCTGTCCGCATTCAGGACAAGTAATTTTTTCTACATGCTCTTTTGACATTTCTTTTCTCCTTTACAGTGTAATGCTGCCTGCTTCTTTACCGTCTATTGCAAAGTTGAACAGCGTACCCTTGCAAACGGCTGCGAAGTAACCGGTCTTTTCGTACTCCGCTGCATAATTCTTTTCGATAATTTCCAGCGTCTCACGCAACTGAAGCATTGCTGCGAATTCGTGCTTGCAGTTGTAACTGCAGAAGCAGCCGCATATGAGCTTGCTGATCATACCGTTGTTATATTCGAATTCCACCTCGTATGCTTCGGTGCCTTCGACAATTGCATATCCCTTTGCACCGTCAATGCAGATATAACGAACGCGATTTTCTATGTAATATTCGTGTCCGCGTTCAGCAATTTCGCTGCTGATTTTCATATCCTTGAGGTTGCTCAGTGCGAATGCGCCTTCGTCGCTGGTGCCGCTTACATACTCCTCATCCTCTGCGTCCGGTGCCTTAAACCATGTGCGCGCCTTGCTCTGCGGCAGTGCCTCACGGTCAAAGGTAACGAAATGCGAGCCAGCCAAGTGGAATGTGCCGTGTACGTCTGTATCAACCAGAGCGATGACGCGCTGATACTTTGACAGCTTTATCTTGAAATTATAAGCTACATCTACTACGCGACCACGCAAGCCCTCCAGCTTACCATCTACATAAACGAGGTCACCGCGACGCAAATCAAACTTATCGTTGTAATATGCCAACGTCATATTACGCGCGGGAAAATGAATTTGCACCACAGACTTTTTTGCTTCGCTGCTACGCGGTGCCGTAATGACGGGCGCGGATTCAATTGTATCTTCTTCGGATATCGCAGCTGTAAAGCCTATCTTATACTTCATTATTCCTCTCCTTCAATTCTCGATTTCATGTTCTGAACGATGTCAAATATCTCACGCTCTAATACGAACGGCTCCGTAAATGCGTTAAGCACGATGCCGCTGACATTCTTCTCATTATTGATTGCCATCTGCAGCGCCTCCAAGAAATGCTTTTCAATCTTGGAGAAACCTTGCCCGTATTCACCCATTTCTTCAGCACTGGAGAATATCGGGAAGAAAAACGCATCGCCGTTCTGCAAAATATCCGGTATCATGCGTATGTTTTCCGTGTTTGTAAATGTCTGCCCGACCATAGCGGAAAGGTCGTCACCAGATTCCTCGATTGCCTTTTGCATTGCTGCCATGTCCGCTTCTCCCAGCACAGCGTTGCAAGGGATCCACACGTAGCTGTCACGCAACGTTTCCAGCACTTCAAAGAAATTCGGCTCATTTCGCTCTGCATTAAATGCGCTTACCGCTGCTTTGAGCATTGTGCCATCCGCCAAATCCTCCGCTGTGATTGTCTTGCTGGGCGTCATATCCGAATAGCATATTACATGCTTATCCTCAGTCTCCTGTACAAAGAATGCGATTTTCTCGCCTGAATGGTATCCAAAATTTTGATTTGGCTCATTCAGCAGCGTTGCCATTATCCAATGGTCGCCAAGCCCGATTATCCTTGCCCAGCATCCTTCTGGCTGCAATCCTTTGCGGGTTAAAAATACCGCTACATCATCGGGATAATGCAGGTGTCTGCTCTCATCGAGGAAGCGCATTTCACGAGTTTTCTCGACTTCTTCGCCTGCGTCGTATGCCTTCAACACATCAAGTTTTTCTGCATAGCGCGCCTTGAAATCGTCAACATCCTCAAAGTATGCAAACTCGGTGTCCTCAACCGCGCCTGCGCGTATAAAGAAACGAGCTTCTTTTGACGTATCATAAAATCTATAACTATCGCCCTTCTTGTCGCCTGCTGCCAAAACCTCAAGCGTCAGTCCCGCTTGGGTATCTATATAACCATATACCAGCATGCAGTTGGCTTTTTCTATATTCGGATATTCCTTCATGCAGTCCTTGAATTTTTTGTTCAACGGGAACGCACAAAAATTGTGATATAAAGCTCTGAAACCTGTTTCTTTTAGCGTCATTATATAGCTACCTCCGGTACTGATTTTTCTGCGATTATATTATAACACAAAAAATCCGATTTGTATATACCTTTGGAACAATTTATTAACCACTTGAATAAAGGCGCACTTTTTCGTTCCTCTTGAACACAAAAAAGCCCTCGACACCGTATCTGATGCCGAGGGTTTCTCTTATTTTTCGTAATTTTGCTCTATCGATGCGCCGCATTTGAAGGTTATCTCCATATGTTCGTCGTACATCGTTATGTGGTCAACCAGCGCTTTTATTACGATTGCGTCGAGCGTCGCTGTGGTTTGCGTGTTCTTGGTATGTTCCGCGAAGGTGTTCAGCCATGCTCGGATTTCAGCGAATCGGTTATCAACCACCCTGAGTTCTGACTGCTGCTTTTCGAGCAATATCATGTGATTCTTGCACTCTTGCATCCTTGAAGCATACTCAGTTTCGCTTATTTCCATGCGTTGCTTTGCCTTATGTAGTTCCAGCACTGCCTGCTGCAGTTCGATTATCTCTGTCTCTATTCTTTCTAGCGCAGCCGCGTTCTCAGGTTGCAGCGCCATTTCTGCGCCTTCGGTTATCGCCTCTATGATTTCGTCCGCGTCCTCCGCCATCGTGCGTATCGCTGCGAGGTATGTGCGCGCTATTACGTCTTCGTTTATATGGTGCGAATCGCATTCGCTTCTGCCGTTTACGATTCTGTTGCTGCATCCAAAGGCGGGTACCACTTTGCCGCTGCCGACTCTGCGCGTATGCCGTCTGAGCTTTGAGCCACATTTGCCGCATATCAGCATTCCGCTGAAGGTATATTTGCTGGTGAATTTACTGCTACCGACCGCTGCTGCTTTCGCGTTGCTGGCCTTGGCTGAACTGTTCTTTCTATTTTTACCTTCTTCAATAATAATCACCTCCTTCTTTCCCAGATTAAAGTTTTTGCCACAGTTTTCAAAAACTTTTAGGAAATTTTCAGAGAGGGCGCTTGTATATTATACTACTTTGTGTTATAATTGAGGAAGTAGTATCACCATACAATGCGCTATGAAGGCAAAAAAATAAGGGCGTCGCCGCCCTTACTCGTATAATTCTATTTATCGTAGCTTTTTAGTATCTGCCAAATAGCTGATTTTTGGTCATCCGTCAGTGCCGACCACTTTTCCACAAGTTCACGCACCTCGGGAGTTAGTTCCACCAAATCGTCTTCTGCAAAAAACTGTGCCATAGTGATGCCAAACGCTTTGCACAGCGCTTCCAGCGTAGGTATGCTCGGAACGTTGTATCTTCTATATATGTTGGACACCGTATTAGACGACAGCCCTGCTTCTTTAGCAATTCTGTAATCCGTCCAACCGCGCTGCTGCTGTAATTGAATTAATCTTTCTCTGACATCCACGATACCACCTCACTTTACGTATATATTATATCACCTTTTATGGTGATACTGTTATAGCGGAAAGGTGGAAGTCATATAGCAATTCTTGGTGATAGTCTATCTCATAAAATGGAGGTTTGCTTATGCTTGTTACGTTTTGCGGGCATAGCCATGTATCTAAACGCGCAGAAGTCGATGTTCGCCTGCGTCAGTGTATTGCTGCGCTTATAGCAGAAGGTGACACCGAGTTTTACTGCGGCGGGTACGGTGAATTTGATTCAATGGCCGCTGCTGCTGTGCGCGACGCTAAGAAGGAACACCCCGACATCAAATGCACTCTTGTCATCCCGTATCTTAACCGCGATTATAATACATCCCTCTACGACGGATCCGTGTATCCCCCCATCGAGAACGCTCTCCCCAAGTTCGCCATTACCAAGCGCAATGAATGGATGGTTGAACAGGCGGACGTGGTTGTATCCGGTGTTGATCACGACTGGGGCGGTGCCGCCACCACACTGAAATACGCTAAACGCAAAAAGAAACGGATTATCTCCGTTGCAGAATAAAAAACTCCGACAGTTTCTACGCCGCCGGAGTTTTTTTATCATTGAAAAATGTCGTTGATAATGTTCGCTAACCGTATTTTTATTGAGCTTATATCATCTTCGAAGATAAACGGAAGCCGTATTATATGTACATTGATTTCATGATTTTGCCCATTTACCATTATTGAGCCTTTTAATACAGGAAATTCAGGTTCGTCATCTTCATATCTAAAAAGCGGATATAGCAGATAGGCATCTGACAACCCTCGCTTCGCTGCGTACTCGCGCACCTGATACAGGTCTCCCTGATTGATATCGTTGCTGATACTTTTCTTGATGTCGATATTATTTTGGAAACGCGAAGTCATCTTGTATTTTGTATCCAGTACAAAAACGCCTTTTTCTTTGTGTTCCACCAAAATATCGTGTTTTAATGTAAATGCTTTACCGTATGATTCACCGTCATATATGACATCGCTCACCAGAGACATGTCGCTTGCCTGTAATCTTACTTTCGCGGTGCCTCTAAGCACCTCCTGCATATATCCTCCAATAAAGCCTTCAAACAGCAGCTCCGTCGGGAACAGGAAGCAGAACGAATCGTTTGTATCAAGCGAGTATGATGATGTCTGGTTCAACAAAAACATCTTACTCATACTCAAAATCACTTGGTAATTTCCGTTAAGGTAGCTCAGTCGAATGCTGTCGCAGTCAGACGGTGTACAAGCAACATCGGTTACGTCACTAAGCTTCGTCAGTATGCTTCTAATTATCCTTTGGTTACCCTTGGTAGCGTTGGTGAGGAGCATTTTGCATACGCGCTTAATTATACGGTTTAACACGTTATCGTATTCAAAATTTGAGTACGTGCATAAAAATGTATCGGCTTTTCCGAGAGGCAGCTTCTTGCTGATATAATCTCGGAAGTCGATTTTTCCTTTTACGGTATGTGTATCTTCCGTTTTTTCTTCGTAACGATAGAAAAGTCCTCTATCGACCGCTGCTTTTACATACCTGATGTATAGTGTTTCGAATAACTCCCGTAAATCGTCAACATCTGTCAATTCAGATTTGATGCTTATATACGGGTAATTAAATTTTGTGCAGTACTCAAGCCATGCAGCGATGTTTTGGAGCATATGACTCAATTCCAATTCTGATGTATCGCTGTCATCCTTTTCGCTACGAAACAATTTAGGAAACACATTGATTTGCTGTCCCTTAAAAACGATGGTGCCAATGTAGTTGTTTGTGCGAATCCCTTTTTGCCCTGTGAACGAGAGAAATTGCTGTCTGCTTGTTAGCTCTCCATCATCATAGAACACGGATCGCTGCTCCCAATTGCGCTGAAGAAACTCTGCTAATTCATCCAGCGAAGATTGGGATTGCCATTCTTCCGGTAATATTCTATTTTTTATAACAGTTTCTTCATAGCAATTAATCATATTAATCCTTCTTCGCTACATAAATTCTGCGTGTTTTTTCGGCAACAACCTTATAGTTTAAGCCCTCTAATGCTTTATCAACAATGGTTTTTACCTTTTTGGCGTTATCATAGAAATATTCATACAGCAGTGGAATGATATTTCTATTCATTATTTCCGCCAAATCATCTTCCGTTTTGCCGATAAAATATGCATGACCAATTAAAAGGTCTGAACTTTCCAGCTCATCCGCAAGCTTTGCATTTATGGTTTCAAGCACATTCCTTAAAACCGAGTTACCTACAAATTCAGGGGCCGGCGGCACCTCAACGAAATCAAATCTGCGGCGCAACGCAGTATCAATTAGCGAAATCGACTTGTCTGCCGTGTTCATTGTTCCTATGATGTAAAGGTTGTTGGGAATTGCAAAAATATCGCCCATGGGCAGAGTAACACTAAGTTCGTTAAATTCACCCCAGCGCTTATCTTCTTCAATCAGCGTAATTAATTCGCCAAACACCTTGGATATATTTGCACGGTTAATTTCGTCGATAATGAAAACGTAATTATTGTCGTGGTCACCAATAGCAGCCTCCACCATCTTTTTGAAAACGCCATCAGCTTTAACAAAGCTCAACGCACCTGAGTCATGCGACGGACGCAGTCCCTGTATAAATTCCTCATAACCGTAGTTTTGGTGAAATGTCGTAAATACGATTCTACCCGATTTCGTATTTTCCTTATACGCTTTTAAGATCTCCTGTCTTTCTTCGACGGTCATTTTTCCTGTGCGAACAGGTCTGCCTTCTATAATTGCCATTGCGTATTCAGCGGTTGAGTATGTCTTGCCGGTGCCTGGTGCTCCATATAAAATAGTGTTCATCGTGTGCAGTTTGTTCGTGCGCGGCTGACGAACTGGCAACTCTATCCTTTTGGGTGGTTCTTCTTCAGAAATATCAGAAATCACTTCTTCCGGTTCGTTCTCCACGACGGCGTATCGGCCTTTCCAGAAGGGCATTTCCAAAAATCTGTCATAATCCTGCGGCGCATCGAGGAAAGTAAAATCGAGAAGTGCGCCATATACCCAATCATCTGCTTGACGTACAACATGCCACAAAGTATTGCGCGCTGTAAAGAAATACCATTCTTTTATCGGTTCAAATACCTTTTCCCATTTGACCTTAACATTTTGTCCATCACCAGGGTTATCTGTAATTGTACCATATGCTTTGATACCCATTACTGATACAGTCGTTCCATTGGTTTTAAACGGAACATTCTTTCTGGTATATGCGGCTTTAATAACAATTTTATCACCAACCTGCATTTTTTTAACATCATCAGTGTATTTTTCCGCATAACCATTTTGCCAGCGTTCTTCTGCAACGAAGGTGTCAAGCATATCTTGATTGTTTATGACAGCTCCAACATACCATGCATGGTCAACACTATTCGTAGCGGCCGGTTCTTTCTGCGAATAGTGCCTGCTAATATAGAAACCTATATCTATTGCTAATGTCCTAAGCTTAGGATCTGCGTAGCATGTATCATCCAGTGCCGTTCTAAGCATTCGCACTAATTCGGAATCTGTATTACAAAATTCCGCAATTTCGTCATATAAACTGATTGCGCCCAGAAGCGTTTCGGGCTTAGCTCCTTTAGTGGGTTTATAATCATTACTGATAGCATACGCTACCGCCCTGTATTCAGAGTACTTGTAAATATAATATTTATCGGGGTACATCAACCACAAATATGTAGTAATCGAATTGGTATTCTGATAGTGAGATTTCCACCCGCTTTCGGGCTGATATGTCGTTCTGAGTCGCTCTGATTCTTTTATGAACTCCTCAACACGAGTAACCACACTTTTACTTTCATCAAAGAGGTCGCGGAACATTTTTCTAACGTCCTCTGGCGCTACTTTGCAAAACTCGATGATCATACCTCTGGGGAAATAATTCATTGCCGCCAGCAAATTTTCCGTTTTTGCCGTTGCCTGCGTAAACATATCCAGAAAATCAGGGGCGTCAATATCCCAATTGACCTGAAAATGTTTAACGGCTACCCATTTATACTTTTCGTTATTCTGCTTATCTGTCCAGAACAGTTTCGGGAACGCCTTTTTATATTCCTGCAATATACTTTGTAGTTTTCTTTTGTCTATCATACCAAACACCCCTATTAATAGTACATTTCGATGTAGTTATACGCTTTATCAAATACGTCGGTATCCTTTATTTTGTATTTGATAGCAACAACGCTTCGCAATGCTTTCTTTACCTCACGCCTGCCCGAACTGGTATCCTGCCATCCGTCAAAACGAACGATTTTGACTATTTCGTCAATATCATTTACGATTCTTTCAACGATAACAGGCGTTTTATCGCTTTTCAAGCTCGTAAATAACTCTGTTAGCGCGGCTTTGCCTTTATCGATTTCCTCTACAGGAACTACCTCTTTTTCGGCTTCTGCTGCTTCTCGCGCCAATTCAAGCAGTCGCTTAAGGAACTCAATGCTTGTAATCAAGCCTTGTTCCTGCTGCTCTCTTAATCTTTCAAGCTTTTCACCAATGGAAATAAACTTCGGGTCGTCTGTATAGGCGTTGATTTTTGCGACAAGATCAATTTCTACTTTCTTTGCTTTTTTCTTAGCACCAGTGTCGCCTTGGATAAATGCCTCTATAAGTTCAGAGTCCAATTCAAGAATATCTGATTCGCCTGCCTCTTGTACATTCAAAACATCAACATGTTGATTAATTAAATCTATAGTCTTCGCGCCCAAAGAAGCCCAAACCAGAGCACCGGTGTTATCAGTAGGTCTAACCGATTCATATACCTTACTGATCCATTTATAGTCGTATAAGTATTCGCGCAAGAAAGGATCTGGCGAAACTGCATTGAATGCGCGGTTCAGTACACGATAATCTGCACCAAAAGCGTCTTTTTCTGTGCTAGTAGGCAAGCATTCCTGTGCAGCAATTAATCCTTCCCATCCTTCGACCGTTCTATCGACACCAGGAAAATACTCAAGACATTTATTCAATAAACGGGGAATTTCCTTTTTAACCGATTCTATGTTGGAAATAACGGTTTGTACACTCTTTTCATCAAAATCGAGAGCTCTTGCAACGTCATCAAAAATGCCAACATAGTCAACGATTAATCCGTGATTTTTATCATGACCATAAACACGATTTGTACGGCAAATTGCCTGCAACAAGGTGTGGTCTTTCATCGGCTTATCGAGATACATAACCTGAAGTATAGGTGCATCAAATCCGGTAAGCAATTTTGACGTAACAATAACGAGTTTTAACTTCGTTCTGGGGTTTCTAAATTTATCAAGAAGCTTTGCTTCTTCATCGCGGTCTCTCCGCCACGCTTTATAGCGGTCTTCCTTATCATTATTGGTGTCCATAACAATGGTGGACGCTTCCTCGCCAAGCAGTCTATCCAGCTCCTGCTTGTAAAGAAGACAGCACTCACGGTCATAGCACACAACCTGTCCCTTGAAGCCATTCGGTTCAATTTTCGTTCTGAAATGCTCTGCGATATGCTCGCAAACTTTCCTGATACGGTCAGGATTCTTCATGATAGCTTCGATTCTTACACGAGCAATAACGTCAGATTGTTGTTTCCTAGTTAATCCTGCTTCTCGTGCCAGAGTGTCAAATTCCTCGTTAATTACATCCTGATTCACGTGCAGCTCTACCGGAACGGGTTCGAAATTCAGCGGCAGCGTCGCTCCGTCTCGTATGGAATCAGCAAAAGAATATTTGCTCATATAACCGGTTCTATCCTCAACCGCACCAAACGCATGGAATGTGTTTCTATCGCGCTTGTTGATAGGTGTACCTGTCAAACCAAAGAAGAATGCGTTGGGAAGCGCAGTTCGCATTTTTTCACCCAGACTGCCTTCCTGCGTTCTGTGCGCTTCGTCGACCATAAGAATAATATTGTCTCTGGCGTTAAGGCAACCTTTTACATCAGCAAATTTGAATATGGTTGTTATAATTATTTTTCTCGCGTCGCCTTTTAATAGCTGTTCGAGCCTCTCACCAGAATTGGCTTTTTCAAGGTTAGGAATATCTGATGCATTAAAGGTCGCTGTCATCTGCGTCTCAAGGTCGATTCGGTCATCAACGATAATAACAGTCGGATTATTAAGCTGCTTCGTCATTCTTAACTTTTGCGCAGCAAAAACCATAAGCAGAGATTTACCGCTGCCTTGGAAATGCCATATTAAGCCCTGCTTCGGATAACCCTTAACAACGCGCTCCACTATCATATTAGCGCCTTCGAACTGCTGATAGCGGCAAATTATCTTATATTTTCTGTACTCTTTGTCGGTTGCGTAAAGTGTGTAGAAACGGAATATATCCATCACGTTTTGCGGTGTAATCATATCCGTCATACTTTGTTCTACGTCTTTAAGCGTTCCTTCGGTCTTATGCTGCTCGGTGTGCCAGGGTCCCCAGACCGTCAAAGGCGCGTTTATCGAACTATATCGATACGTTTTGCCTTCTGACGCAAAGTTGAACACGTTGGTAACGAACATTTGCGGAATGCTTTTCTCGTATGCAAGAATATCGCCTGCGCCGTCCATCCACGAAATTGCTTCACGGGTAGGTGTTTTTAACTCACCTATTGCAACAGGAAATCCGTTAATCAGCAACACGATATCCAATCTCTTGCCGCCTTCTGCGCGCGGATATACCCACTGGTTTGTTACTATGTATTCGTTCTTATCTGCATCGTCGCCCGTACCGAAGAATGTAACAGGTATATCACGTCCATTTTCGCCAAAATGAAAAGAATTGTTTTCAAAAACGAGCGTTTTGAACTGTTCATTATGCGTTACAAGACTGTGCGGCTCAACGGAAAGAATGATGGCGCGTATCTGCTGCAACACCTCATCCGCCCTAGACGGCTCCTCTGCAATGGCGGGATTGAGCCTCATCAGCGCGTCTTTCACCATGGGCTCTACAAGCACGTCAGAGTACTTACGAGGCAGCTCCTCTGCAGGAACATATTTCCATCCATTTTTTGCAATTGTTTTGCAAACCAGTTCTTCAAAATCATATTCTGTAAACATCTGGTTGTCTCCTTATCTTTCCGTATTTTTTATTCATATATTTATTAATGACAAATTTTGATTTATCGCTCTGTTTCACTAACTGCTCATAAGCAATTTGCGCTTCTTCTGGCGGTATCGGTATTTCGTAAGCGTGTACAACCTTATCCGTAACTGCAGGATAATTTGCGCCGCTTGCTTTTTTCACCATTGCGTCCGTAAACAGTATGCTATTTACAACACCCCACAAATATCCTGTTCTTACAGTTAAACATCTTAAAACGCAAAAACCAGTGGATCCGATAATGTTATCCTCATTGTACGGGTTTATTGCGATATTCTGCAAATTAGGTCGTACGGTCGAATATAAGATATCGCCCGCTTTCAGAATGTATTGGGCTCTTGAAGGCGCATCGCTAAGCGTATATGGCGTTAATCCTGTTACTTCCTTGGACACATTGTCAATGGAAGAAATATCTAGGTACTGAATTTTGTCCGTTTTTCCAAACACTTTGGCAACACGAGCAATCTTTTTATCTATGACGTCACCTATTGTTTTAACAGGGTAACCCTTGCCATAAAACATCTCGATAAATTGCGATTTGAAATCAACCAATAAAGCGTCTGTGTGACAT
>CAYSYT010000011.1:0-38080 GCA_964435195.1 uncultured Christensenella sp.
CGAAGACGATGAAAAAATTTATTCGTTTTGTAAATTAAACGGTAACCTTTCGTCGGGACCTAACGGTATTCATGGAGATTATGACGATGGGCTTCCCGCAACTTACGAGGAATTTTTTGCGCTTTGCGAATATATGAAGAGTGGTAATTCCGGTACGGAAATTACTCCTATGATAATGAATTCAGCTCATTTTTATATGCATTATTTGTTGGCAAGTATGCAGGCGGATTACGAGGGCGTAGACGATTACATGTTGAACTTTACCTTTAACGGTACGGCTAACCATTTAGTTGAAGAAATCAATGCGGACGGTTCTGTCGTTTTGAAAGACCCCGTATCTATATCGAACGCAAACGGATATGAATTGTACGGTCAAGCGGGAAGATATTACGCTTTAAGTTTTTTAGAAACTTGCTTTAAGAAGGGTTATATAAGTAATACCGAAGAAGAATATATGTCTACGATGAATTTATTCTTAAACGGTAAATATTCTTCGAAAATAGAAACGATAGGAATGATTGTTGAAGGTTGTTGGTGGGCCAACGAAGCCGATAACGCCAATTATTTTAATAACGGTAAGGGTAGGACGAGAGATAATAGTCGTTTGGGTTATTTGCCTTTCCCCAAAGCAACTGACGAGCAAGTCGGGGAAAAATTAACGATACCCGCAATTAACAATACGGCAATTTTTATAAAAAATTCTTCTAACGACGTTGCGAAAGCAATCGCAAAAGAATTTATTAAATTCGTTCTTTCGGATACTAATCTTAAAAAGTTCACGCAAGAAACCGATATATTGATGCTTTACGATTACGAAATGAGCGAACAGGAATTGAACAACGTTTCGCCTTACGGTCGTTCGGTATACGAAATGAAAAATAATGCTAATATCGTATATCCTAATTCAAAATCTCCGTTGTTGCTTTCCGATACTACGTATTTCAACATTCAATTAAACAATTGGGTTAGTACTGTAAGTCAAGACAGTAAAAACGTTACCGTTAACGACCCTGTTATTCAGTTCAAATCTAATAAAGTTAACGTTAAAGATTACTTCTTTGGATTAAGAGATTACAGAATATCTAATTGGGCAACTAAGTTCAAGGATTTTATTGACTAACTAATTTGATTAGCGTGGGGGGATTGTTTTACGTTGGATAAAAAAATTTTGGCTAAAACGAATTTTATGACTGAAAAAAGGAAGGATTTGCTGTTCTATATCGGATTTATAGCATTTCCCGTATTGCAGTGCATAATCTTTTATTTCGTCGTAAATGCTAATTCTTTTATTTTGGCATTTCAAAAATACGGGGTTAACGGAACTTACGAGTTTGCCGGATTTGAAACCTTAAAAACGGTGTTTAACGATATTTTTACGCAATATGAATTTTCACAAGCGTTTAAAAATTCTTTTACCGCTTGTTGCGTCTCGTTGTTTATAACATTTCCGTTAGGGGTTATATTTTCTTACTATATTTATAAAAAATTTATTTTTGCAGAACTCTTTAAGGTCGTGTTATTTATTCCTTCGATAGTGTCGGTAGTAGTAATGCAAACCATATTTTCAAAGTTATGCGATTCTGTTTATCCCGATATAGTTATGGCTATGACGGGGACGAATCCTTCAGGGTTGATGTCAAATTTGGATATTAAGTTCTTTTATATAATTCTTTTTAACGTATGGATCGGTTTCGGTTCTACAATGTTATATTGCGTCGGTGCAATGAGCGGAGTTTCTCCGTCGGTTATCGAAGCAGGTAAAATTGACGGTACGAACTTTCTTCAAGAATTTTGGTTTATAGTTTTGCCGTTATCTTGGTCGACTTGTAAAACATTGATAATAATTACTCTTTCCGGAATTTTTACTACCGATTTATCGATTTACTTGTTCGATGGGCTTAACGCAGAATTCCAAATCGGAACGGTAGGGTATTCGTTATTGAAACGAATACTAACCAAACAAAACAGCAGTTACCCTTATATTTCCGCGCTCGGTCTGATTTTGACTTTAATAACGTTGGCAATTACGGTTTTAGTAAGATTTATTCTTAATAAATTTACTTGGAAAGACGCAGAAAATTAGGAGGGGGAATATGACTGCAACGCAAATTTGTTTTACAATTTTTACTTTTATCGTATTAGGCGTGTTGATTGCTTTTCCGTTAATAAAAATGATACTAAGTATAAAGAAGTCAATCATCAAAAAATCATTTGACTGGACGATAATCGTTTTTGGCGTGATATTTTTCGTATTATTATTATTTTCACTTTCAATCATATCGGCTTTGTATTATGCGGTAATAACCGCATTAAAAGGAGATATGGACTTGGTTTTGAACTACGGCTTCGAATTCCCCGTTGAAATAGCGTTTGATAATTTCGTTAAGATTTTTAATAGTTTCAAAGTTAACGCACCGACTACGGACGGGCTCGGAATGGTTGAAGTTGGTTTCATTTCGATAGTAATAAACTCCGTTATATACGTAGTGGGTTGTACGTTAGTAGGCACTTTGGTTCCGTGTATCGTCGCATACTTGACCGCAAGATTTAAATATAAGTTTAACGCTGTAGTTTATTGGGTAGTAATTTTGTCAATGATTTTGCCGATAGTCGGTAACGTTCCGTCGATGTTAATCGTTTTAGATAAGTTGAATTTGTATAACAACTTCGTCGGAATGATTGTTATGAAAGCGCATTTCCTAACGCCGTATTTTTTGGTGTTTCACAGTACGTTTAGGACTATACCGGCAGATTATTCGGAAGCAGCGAAAATAGACGGCGCAGGCAATACGAGAATAATGTTTTTAATTATGTTTCCGTTAGTTAAAAATATGATTTTGATAATCGGATTGATGAACTTTATTGCACTTTGGAACGATTATACTACGATACTGTATTACTTACCGTCATATCCGAACTTGGCTTACAGTTTGTATCTGTTTAAGATTGAAACGGCAAACGGATTATCCAGCACTAATATGCGTTTAATGGGTTGTGTTATTGCATTTGTTCCTACGTTAATTATGTTTTTGTGTTTCAAAAAACAACTCATCGGTAATTTATCGTTAGGAGGAATTAAGGGGTAAAATATGAAAGCTTTATCTAAAAAATTTATAATTTGTTGTTTAACCGTCGGCTTTTTATTGTCAGTATTATTTTTTGGTATTGCTTTTGATAAAAAAACATCAAAAGCAAACGTAATTACCGAGAATTTTCTAAACAATGGCATTTCGTTAAAAACCGATGTTTTTGATACGGCGCAAGATAGAAACGGACTTGCTTTTTTAAGTTCGAGCAGCGGCGGTTCTTCCGTTTTGATGAAAAACGGAGCATGCGCGTTTGACTTTGATTTTAACTTTTATAATAACGAAGCAAACTTTTTAAGCGACTGTGAATTGATTTTTTCCGACGCAAAGGACTTAAAGAATACTTTTTCTATCCGTTTAACTCAAAGTGAAAACGAGTATATGGCTTCGGTCGTAATAGACGGAAAAGATTACGGTATTTATTATAAAGACGGTGTTTCTCGTTTTTTAACAAAAAAGTTTAACGAGAAAGGTTATTATACCTGTTTTAGCGTTACGGAAAGAACCGTTTTGTCGTTTGACCCCGAAACTATGTGCGTTTATATAAAGGAAGGCATCGTATCTAAAAAGTTAGTATGGGATTTGTCTTCAACGATAAACGACGGTTTAAATTGCAACAAAAATTTTGAAACTTACGATAATTATAGCGTTGAATTAAAGTTTAATTCCATTACGAAAAGCAATGATTTTAACGGTAAAGTCGGATTAGTGGTTTTTGCTATAAATAATCAAGATTTATCGGGCAAGGTTTTTGGTGATAGTGCAAAGCCCGGTTTACATGCGAATATTATTTATAAAGCAATTAAAAATCAAAATTACGTTTTGCCAAAGCCTTTTGCGTTCGACGTTAAAGACGGCGTTTTAGAAACTGTTAACGTTATTGCGAAACAAGGTGCTTCAACATTATATAGCGGCGTTTGGGTAGACGGTTGCTCGGTAGATACCAATTCTTCCGACGTAATCGAAATAATATATAGCGTTTCCGATAATGACGGTAGAGTTACTTCTAAAACATATCAGGTAGAATGCTTAAATGCGTCTGACGTTACCGATTATGAAACGGTTTTCTCTTCGTCTTTCGAAGATTGTGTTTTAGGAAAAAATTCTCAAATACTTTTGCCTGAAGTAAAAACGTCTTCTTCCTTGTTGTTTGGTAAAAATTCATTAAAAAATATTTTGACGGTTAAAAAAGACGGAAATGTCGTTGAGGGTTATAATGGCGTGCAAAATTCCGCAGGGGAAACGTTTGTTTTTGAAGAAAGCGGCAGTTATTCTTTTGAATATACGTTAAAAAATTATCCTTTATCGGATAAAAAAATCGTAACGGTTACCGTCGTTGACGACGAACCGTCTTTCAAATTAAACGACCAAATAAAGAATTCGTATGAACTGAATTCTACGTTTTATTTGCCCGAATATTCGTTTATATTTAACGAAACCGTTTTGGAAACGGAAGCAAAACTCATTTATCCGAGTGGAAAAGTAGAGTCGGCAAACAGTAGTGTTTTAAACGAAGTCGGTAAATACGCGCTTGTTTTTAGCGCTCAAAACGGCGTTTCTATTCATCAAAAAGTATACGAATTTAACGTTTGCGCAGACAACTTTAATTTAGAAGGAAAAGTTACAGCGGCGTACGGCGTTATGCAGAATTTTGATAATTTAGAAGGCGTGTTGTTGAGTTTTCAAAGTAACGCCGACAGAGTTACGTTCAATAAGGTAATAAATCTTAACGATTTTTCAAAAGATAATCCTTTTTTAAGTTTTTACGCTTTACCGCAAGTTCAAGGCACTGCGGATATGAGTGAATTCTGCATAGATATTATAGACTTATACGACGAAACTAACGTGTTAACCATAAAGTTTATAAAAAGAGCGGCAGATATTACTTGGTCCCCTTCTTACGTGGTTGGTGCGGTTCCCTCTATAGGACAGGAATTCGTAGGTTATTACGGGCAATCCATTTCGACGACCGGTGCGATGACTTTTATTGAGTTTGGAAAATACAACGGCGCTCCGTATTTATTGTCGTTTGACAATGAAACGCTTACGGCTTGGACGTCCGCAAACGGTTCCGGCGGAACTACGACTAAAATTGCGGAATTTGGCAGTGACGCTTGCTATGACACCTTGTGGGACGGGTTTACTACGGGAGAAGTTATAGTTTCTCTTTATGTAAGCGGCGTAAGCGGAACTTCCGACGTTCTTATAACTAAATTAGGTAACGGTGAATTACGCCTGAACGATATCGAAACTAATTATCAACCGAAGGTAAAACTTCAAGTTGATAAAGATAATGTTCCTTACGGCAAAGTCGGAATAAAATACAACTTCTTTGATTATCAGGCGGAAGATGTTTTCGGTAACGTCGTTAAGGCGGAAATCAAGCCATACTTTAACGGTTTAGAGTATGTTTGTGACGATAGCGGGTTCGTTCCAACCGAAGCAGGTACGTACGTTATTAGGTATAACGTTAAAGATGCTTTCGGCAATTCGGTAAGCGATTCCGTTACTGTTGAAATTAAAACAGATAACGACGATATTGATTTGATAGTATATAACTTTAACTCGCAAGCTTTTGTCGGAACAAAACAAGATTTTAACAATTATTTGGTATTCTCGGGGTGCGGGGACGCGACGGTTCAGGTTTCCGTAACTAATCTTCGCACAGGGAAAAAAGAATTAATTGAAGATGAGTTTGTGTTTACCGAAACAGGATACTATCAAGTGGATTACGTTGCATCCGATTACTTGCTAAGGACGAAGGAAATAACCAAATATATACAAGTAAAATACGAGCAAAAACTTTACGGAGATGAAGTAGCGCTTCCTTTCGTGTTCTTGTCAAATGCGGAGTACGATATTACCGCACCTGACGTATATTGTTACGAAAATAACGCAAAAACGTTTGTAGACGCACAAGTATATGTCTTTAATAACGGTCGGTATACGTTATTGGACGGAAAACTTATAGTAAAAAATATTATTCACGACGGCTTTATTAAAATTAAAGTTTTGGCGAATAAAAACGGCTACGAAAGTTTTGAAAAAGAATATTCCGTAAAAGTAGTTTCCGTCAAGGACGATGGCGGAATAATTTTTGAAAATTATTTCGTTGTCGACAACGGTGTTACCGTTGCAAAAGAAAAAAGCGGTATTAGTTTAACGGCAGGAAGTGGCACACATAAATATTCTTTTATCAATCCGATTGTCGCCGAAGGCTTTAAATTGACTTTTAGCGTTAGAGAATTAACCCAAAAAGAGATTAACGTTTATTTGAAGGACAGTTTGAACAGTTCTATAACGTTAAAAGCGACTATTAAACAAGGTGAAGACGGTTCGTTATATTTCTCGGCGAATGGTATGAGCAGAAGTGTAAAGATAAGCGGTTCGTTTGCCGATGAAAGTCAGTCGATTACTTTAAGGTTCGATAATTTGGGCGTAAACTTCTTCGGCGAAAATAATTTCAGTTATGCAATACAAAAAGATTTTTACGGCAATCAATTTGGCGGTTTTCCGAGCGGAAAAATCTATTTTGAGATTGAAACCGAAAATCAGTCTACTATAATAGTAAACAATATAAATAATCAACCGTTAAATGTTACGAGCGATAGAATTAAAGCGGAATTCGCAATTCTTGGGGATTACGGCGGAGAATATTCTCTCGGAAGCAAAGTTAAAACGAGTTTAGCGATTGTAGGCGACGTTTTATCTTATGAAACTTCTTTTATTAAAATGACGGTTTACGATAACGACGGAAACGTTATGACTGACGTTAACGGTAAACTTATGAAAGATTTAGATCCGAGCGTTCAATATGAGTTTATATGTAATGATTTCGGAGAGTATTCGGTAGAGTATGAATTCGGTGATGGTGTAAATGCAAGTAGAAATGATTCGTATTTGATATCGATAATAGATACTACGCCTCCTAAGATTACGTTGAATTCTCAATCTAATTATAACGTAAAAGTCGGCGAAACACTTTCCGTACCTCAATATAACGCTTCGGACGAAAGCGGAATAAACAGAAGTTACGTGATGCTTCAAAACGAAAAAGGTATCGTTAGTGTGGTAAAGGAAGACAAAATTAAGTTTGAAGCAAAAGGTCAATATTATATAAACATTGTAGTTTACGATAATTTTGACAATATGTCCGTAAAACAAATATCAGTCGTGGTGGAGTAAAGAGAGAATATGAAAAAAATAATTTTATTTGTATTAGCTTTAATTATGCTCGTATCGTCGGTAGTTTGCGGTAGTGGTTGCGGTAATCGACCTGATGACGATTCTAAAACCAATCAATACGTAGAAACTAACCATTATATAGTAAAAGACGGAACTACCGATTATAAAATCGTTATACCCGCATCGGCAGGCTACTATGAACAACTTGCGGCAGACGAACTTCAAATTTTATTAAAAGAGGCTTTGGATGTAGAACTTGACGTAGTTTACGATAGAGGGCTTGAATATACGCCTTTGGTAAAATATATTTCCATAGGTGAAAACGATTTGGCTAATCAAGCTGGTGTTAAAAGCGATTATAACACGCTCGGCAATTCCGGTTATATTATTAAAACGGTAGGAAAAACGGTTTTTTTGATAGGCGGAAGCAGTAACGGTTCGCTATATGCGGTATATAACTTCTTAAAACTTTTACTTAATTACGAATGTTACGCAATAGACGAATATACTATCGACAAGAGTGATTCTTTAAAGTTGTACGATTTTGATTATAGTGAAAGACCCGATACGGATTATAGAGAAGTTCAACAAGCAAAGATGCTTTGGCATAGCGGAGATTTGTATAATAGATTTTATATGAATAAAGTCTATATACTACCGGCTTACGGAGCGCACTCTTCGTTCTTATATTTCCCGCCGGAAATATATATGAGCGAGCATCCCGAATGGTATACCGGTCCCGGAAAAATGACTGACCAAATGTGCTTTTCTCAACCGGAGTTAGTTGATTTGTTGACGGAAAAGTTTATCGAAAACTTGATTGACAATCCGGAAAAAGATTGTAACGGCGCAAACTCGTTGATGTTCGGTATAGAAGATAACACAAACTGGTGTAAGTGCGCTGTGTGTAACGCCACGAAAGCAAAATACGGCGCGAACTCGGCTACTATGATATTGTTCATCAATAAAGTGGCGAAAAAGGTTCAAGCGTGGGTAGATGAAAATCAGCCCGGCAGAGACGTTAAAATTACGGTAATGGCTTACTATTGTACGATAGAACCACCTGTAAACGTAAATCTTTCCACTGGGGAAGTTACTTGGGCGGATGACGATATCGTATGTGAAGACAATGTGGCAGTTAGTATTGCACCGATGGAATCTTCGTTTGCATACCCGCTTAACGACGTAGAACATAACCAACAGGCGTACGTTCAGTTAAAGGGTTGGAGTTCGATTTGTAAAAATATAAACGTTTGGAGTTACAGTGCAAATTATACTCACGGATTCGTAGGAATGAACAACTTTAACTCGCTTCAAGAAACATATAGATTTTTAGTTAAAGAATGTAACGTAAGGTTTATACAAGACGAGCAAATAGTTTACGCTATCGGAAGTCCGAATTTCAGTGATTTCAGGACGTATATTCAAAGCAAGTGGCTTTGGAACGTTGAAGAAGATTTTGAAACTATGAAAATAAACTTTTTCAATAATTATTATAAAGAAGCCGCACCCGAAATGTTGCAGTATTTTAACGAAATGCAAATGCATTTCCAAATGCTCGAGGAAGAATATCACGTAAACGGCGCTATTTACGAAGACGTGTATAAAACTAAATACTGGTCAATGGGTTTGTTAAAAAACTGGTTAGAATTATTAAATAAGGCTTTGGAGAAGTTTGAGCCTATTAAAGAGAGCGACCCCGTTTTGTACGAACAAATGTCTGAAAGGATAGGTTTAGAAACTTTAACCGCAAGATATTTGTTGATAGACCTGTATGGATTAAAGGCGTTTGCGTCGAAGGTTTTAGAGGTCGAAAAGAAATCGTTTATAGACGATTGTAACAGATGGCAAGTGACGAGTCCCGGTATAGGAATAACTCTTGATAGTTTAAAAACCAGATGGGGAGTAATTTAGATGAAGTGGTTAAAAAAGAACGCTTGTATTATTTTGGCTTTATGCGTCGTATTTTTGTCGGTGGTAGGTTGTTCGAATAAATCCGGAATTACCTTGGCGCAAAATATAACGTTGGCCGTTAACGAACATAAAAATATCGAATATACTCTTAACGTTTCAACGGATACCGTGCAATGGTATTCTTCAGACGAAAACGTGGCAATCGTCGACGACGGCGTGGTTTACGGAATATCGGAAGGGCAAACCGTTATATATGCGGAAGTAGGAAATGAAAAAGCGTCGTGCAACGTTACCGTCGTTAAAACGGCGTTTGAATTGCAAGAATCGTTTTCCTTTGAATCGGGTTATATAGATAGCGCGTACGTTGGATTAAGTTTTGATTTAAATGCTTCCTTAACGATAGGCAACACCGTCGTTAGCGATATATCCGTAATGTATACTTCTATGAATACGGACGTAATTGAAATCGTCGGAAAAACCGCGTCGGCAAAGGCTGTCGGAAGTTGTAGTATCGTTGCCGCGTGCAATTACGCCGGAAAAACTTATAACGCAAGTTTGGATTTTAACGTCGTACGAGACGCTTACTCAATTTCCGTTACGAATATAGAAGGCAACGATATAGTCGTATTCTTAAACGAAGAAAAACAATTAACGACAAAATTGTTCAAGAACGGTGTTGAGATAACCGATAGTATAAGTTGGTCTTCTCAAAATGAAAGTATAGTCGGAGTTGAGAACGGAAAGGTTAAGGCAAAAGGCATAGGGAACGCCAAAGTCTATGCACAATATGGCGACTGTAAAAAGACGATAAACGTTTTCGTATACGATAAATACGTGGTTGAATTCTTAAACGGTAGTCAAGTATTAGAAAACGTAAAAGCGACGCAAACGAGTTGGGGTACGAGCGTAACGGGACAAATAACCGTAGAAGATACAGAAATTTACGGTAGAAAGCCCTTAAAAGAAGTATTCTTAAAATATACGTTTGACGAACAATCTTCGATATATTCTGCGGGTATAACTTTAACGCAGGTTATAGACGTTCAGTGGTTAAAAGAATTATATGCGTTAGGCGCTACGGAAATAGTAATACCCGTATATTCGAATAAAACGTTTAAGGCATGTGCTTTCGACGGCATAAATGCAAGAGGGTATGCTGTTGTTCCCGCAAACGTTTGGCACGATTTTACGTATAATTTGGCGGATTTTATTAAGTGGTGCGAACTTAATAACGGTGATTTTAACGCTTCGCAGGATATGCCGTTGTTTTTTATGGAATTGAGCGTAAATTCGATTGAACTTTATATGGATTCGATTTACGTAAAATAATGATTTTTAACGGTAAAGGTTATTCCATCTAAAACCTTTGCAGTAAAAATAAATAAAGGAGGAATAATGAAATGAAAAGTTTAAAAGCAAAATATGTTGTAATTCTTTCGTTAACTCTCGTGCTATTATGTTCGTTTTTCGCCGTTTTAATGGTTAATTTTATACCTGTTAAAGCAGACGTTGAAACGGTAAAAGAGCAGCTTGTGGCAGAAGCGGACGAAAAATTTGCTAACAGTTTAGACGTTGCCGATGCGTCGAATCTAAATATCGGTTGGTACCGTAGCGACCAAATAACGGACAAGAACGTATATTTTACCGTAAAAACCGCAAACGCTATAACGGTTAATGCTCTCGCGTGGGCAGACCCGTTACATTCCGTTGCTTGGGTTGGTGCATCTACTAATGGTTTGTACGGCAAAAACCAAGATTTTTCCGTAAAATTTATAACGAATATAACTAGTGCGGGGATTTCCGTTATAGTTGATAATTTTTCGGTAATTATCAATCAAACTTCGATTGTCGTAGGTTATAACGATACGGAATTAAACGGCGATGGAAGTATTGCAAACAGAACTACTTATTCTAACCCGTCTACCGCGTCGATTACGGGTAACGGTTGGGTTGTGGATGCGGCTTACAATAAAAATTTTGCAGGATTGCAGTTAGTTAACGTACATATCGAAACCGTAAGCGGAATAACGAAATTTTTCGTAAAAGTCGGTCAAGAAAGTTTATTAACGGCAACCGACCACGCAAGAATTTATTTCGATACCCCCGTAATAAGTCATAACGACACGACCTCCGCCAACGTTATAATGAGCGCTAATTTAATGCCTACTATTGCGCAAGGAACGGTTCGTTGTATCGAAGGGCAAAATTCGGGGTTAATGTTCGAATCTTCTCTTGACAAAGGCGCCATTGAAAAATCCATTAGTTTCCAAGGCTCTTTCTGGTCGTTGTTTTCTAACGTGTCTTTCGGAACGTTACTTATCCCTGCAGATTATTTAACTTCAACAACCACGGTTGCTGATTTGGTTGCACAAGGAAAAGTTTTGAATATTGCTGCTTCGGGTTTCTATCCAAGAGTAAGTACCGAAACGTTAAATAAATTTTGGGCAACTATGACGGACGTTAAAAACGGAAATCTTTGTAGGAAGTTTGTTGCAACAAGTTATGTGACCTTAACTTACTCCTCCGCAACGTATACCGTATATTCGTTTATGACGGAAGGTATAAGTTTGTATCAGGCGGCAAAGGACGTTTTAAATAACGATAGCAGCAGCGCTTACGCAAAGGAAGTTTGCAAAGAGTATGTTGATTCTGTGGTAGAGGTAGACGCGGAAGGTATCTGCTGTAATACTGTAAACGATTATACCGCTCCTTATAGTGTAACCGTAGTTGAAAACGTTTACACAATAAATTCAACCGTTGCTATAAAATCGGTTATTATAGACGGTAAGATTTATAAAGGTTCAGCGTTGAATTTGTCAAACGAAAACCTTACTTCAACGATTACGGTAGAATAGGGAGGTGAAATCAGATGAAAAAAAGTTACTTTGTTCCTGAAATAGATGTTAAAATTATGTCGGTGGACGATGTCCTTACCGTTTCATTAGGTAACGATGAAGCGGTGGATGGTTTTGATGATAGTGATTGGTGAATAAATACGTAAATTATTTAAAATGATTTTCGTTTTGTTCTATTGATGGAAATGGAACGTTTCTTACAAAGTGCTTTCTTTCGTTTTCGCAAGAAAGCACTGACGTAAGATTTTATCAGGAGAGAAAATGAAAATAAATCCTATTTTTGAAAGAGAAAACACGCTTTTATTTAACGACGGTTGGTTATTTTCTGCCGATAAAAAAGAATGGAAGTCTATTTCTTTGCCTTTTTGTCCGCAAAGCGAATTTTCGGGTGTGAAAGTAAAGAAAAATATAGAAAAATGTTTTTATAAAAAAAAGTATAATCATAAGCACAATATGACAAGCCAAAGAGTATTTTTGCGCTTTGGCGCTGTTGATTATTTTGCAACCTTATTTGTAAACGGAAAATACGTTGCAGAACATAAAGGCGGGTATACCCCTTTTGCAGTAGATATTACCGATTTTATAACGGAAGGTGATAACGAGTTATTGTTGACCGTTATTGACGAGATAAACGCTTCTAAACCAAGCGGAAAACAAACTAAAAAAGAATTTTCTTACGGTTGTTTTTATACTCAAACGATAGGAATTTGGCAAAACGTTTGTATAGAATACGCACCGTATAATTATATAGAACGGATTTTTTTTCAACCGTGCGTAAAAAACTGTTCGGTAAACGTTAAATTACTAACGCGCGGAAAAGATAATTACGTAATCAAAATTTTTTACGGCGATAATTTAGTCGGTTATGCCGACGGTGTTTGTAGCGAATTTATCGAACGAACCGTTCCTCTTTCGGAAAAACACCTGTGGGAAATTAGCGACGGAAAAATTTATAACGTGGAGGTACTTTTCGGAACGGATAAGGTTTATTCTTATTTCGGATTGAGAGAAGTTGAATTTAACGGAACGGACTTTTTGTTGAACGGACGGAAAGTTTTTCAAAAATTCGTTCTGCAACAAGGGTTTTACCCTGACGGAATTTATACGGCGAATTCTAACGAATTACTAGAAGAAGATGTAAAAAAGGCAATAGAACTCGGTTTTAACGGATCAAGATTGCATCAAAAAGTATTCGACCCCGTATTCCTGTATTATTGCGACGTTTTAGGACATTTAGTTTGGGGAGAGTTTCCGAGTTGGGGCGTAGATTATTCTAATACCGATTCTTACGGGCAATTTATAAAAGAGTGGAAAGAGGTTTTGCAAAGAGATTATAATCATCCTTGCATCGTTACTTGGTGTCCGCTGAACGAAATTTGGTTGGGTTTTGACGGTAAGGAAGAAAAGAACGATTTTTCGTTTATAAAAGGCGTATACGATTTTACTAAAAAATACGATTGTACCAGACCTTGTATAGACGTAAGCGGGGGCTATCATTGCGACAGTACCGACGTTTTCGACTTCCACAGTTATCTTGATAAGGACGGGGTTTGCAAGATTTTAGAATCTTTGCAAAATAACGATGAATTGAACGTTCCGCTGTTATATGCTAAATACGGAAGCGCTAAATACAAAAAGGGTATGCCCGTTATGATAAGTGAATGTGGCGGTATTGCGTTTTCTAAAACGGCAAAAGTCGTTCCTGCCGTGCAAGACGGCGTTGATTCCGTAGATAGTTGGGGCTATGGCGACGTTGAAACGGACGAAAAAAAGTTCGTTCAAAAATACGATGAACTCGTAAAGGTTATCTCTCGGTGTGATAAGTTGTCAGGTTTTTGTTATACTCAATTATACGACATAGAGCAAGAACAAAACGGTTTTTACAATTACGACCGTTCGGATAAACTTTCAAAAGAGCAAAAGTTGAAAATTTTAGAAATAAATAATACTATAAGGTAAGCAGAATGTTTTCAAAAAATTTCGTTTCGTTTCATAAAGAGTTTTGTACGATTGATAGACACGTTAACGCGCCTATTCTGCGAAAAACTTTCTTTTTGGATAAACTTCCCGACAAATGTTGTATTAGAGTATGCGGACTTGGGTTTTATAGGATTTTTATCAACGGAAAAGAAATAACGCGTTCGTTTTTAGCGCCTTATATCAGTAACGTCGACGACGTGCTTTATTATAACGATTACGAACTTAAAGAATTTGTAAAGACGGGTAAAAACGCAATTTGTTTTTTGCTCGGTAACGGATTTTTGAATAATCTTGGCGGTTATAACTGGTTTTTCGATAAAGCCTCGTTCCGTTCATCGCCCAAAGTGGCGTTCGCATTGCAAATAGACGACAAGATTATCGAAGCGGATTTATCGGTAAAGGCAATCGATTCCGCAATCACGTTTGACGATTTGCGTTGCGGAGAAAGGTACGACGCTCGATTAGAGATAGACGGCTGCTTCGACGCCGATTTCGACGATTCGTCGTGGAATAACGTCGTTGTCGCGGAAACACCGAAGGGAGAGCCGAGAATTTGCAGAGCCGACGATATCGTTACCGAAAAATTTATAAAGCCGGTAAAAATTTCAAAAGTGGACGGCGGTTATATTTATGATTTCGGTATAAATACGGCGGGCGTGATAAATTTAAGAATAGACGGCTTTTCGGGACAAAAAATAAAACTTGTTTTTGGAGAAATCGTCGCCGACGGAAAAATTGATTTGTCAAATATCAGTTTTGCAAATACGTTAGAAGATTACAATCAATGTATTATCTACGTTTGTAAGAAAGGAAACAATTTTTATCGTCCGAGTTTCTGTTATATGGGGTTTAGATACGTTTTCGTTAGTGGTATTACTGACGAACAGGTTAATAAAGATTTGCTTGTTATGGAAGTTCTTCATTCCGACTTAAAGGACGTTTGTGACTTTAAGTGTTCGAGCGAAGTCGTTAATAAACTATATCTTAACGTACGGAATTCAACGTTATCTAATTTTATGTTTATTCCTACCGATTGTCCGCAGAGAGAAAAAAACGGATGGACGGGAGACGTGGCGTTATCTTGCGAACAGATGATGCTTAATTATAAGGCTGAAAACAGTTTGAGAGAATGGCTTTATAATGTAAGAAAAACTCAGTTAGAGAACGGAAAAATTGCTTGTATAACGCCTACCACCGGTTGGGGGTACGAATGGGGACCCGGTCCCGGATGGGATTTGGTTTTGGTAGAAGTGCCTTATAGAATTTATCAGTTTACACATGATAAAAGCGTAATAGAGGAAAATAGTCAAGCAATATATAAATATATTAAGTATATGTTAACGCAGGTAAACGAAAAAGGGCTTTTGACATACGGTTTAGGGGACTGGTGTCAGGTTAATTTGGATTCGGTTTTAAATTATACTACGCCTTTATTCGTAACGGATACGCTTATCTGTATGAATATGTGTGAAAAAGCGCAAAAACTTTTTGAAATTATAGGTGACGTCGAAAAAGCGTTACAATGTGCTCAAATAAAAGAAAAATTGCGAAACGCGTTTAGGCGTGAATGTTTAGACGACGAACTGTTTGTTTCGGGGCGAACACAAACGGGGCAAGCAACTGCTATTTTCTACGGTGCTTTTAATAAAGAAGAGAAAGAAATCGCTTTACAAAATTTAATTAAACTAATTCATCAAAACGGAGATAAATTCGACGTAGGTGTGTTGGGCGGAAGAGTATTATTCAGAGTTTTGGCAGACAACGGATACGTCGATTTGGCTTATAAACTAATCGTTCAACCTGAATTTCCGAGTTTTGGCTATCAAATAAATCTTGGCGCTACGTCTTTATGGGAAAGTTTTTATGAATTAGATGAAAATTTCAAACCGAAAGACGGTAGAAAGATAGATATATTATCGCAAAATCATCATTTTTGGGGAGACGTTTCCGCTTTTATAGTGGAATATCTTGCAGGAATACGCATCAACGAAGAACTTGCGGATAGCGATACGGTAGAGATAAAGCCTTGCTTTATCAAAGAACTAAAATTCGTTAGCGCTAAACGAGAATTTAGCGAAGGTGAATTAGTCGTTGAGTGGGTTGCAAAAGATAAATTATACGTAAAGATTATTTGCCCCAAAAAAGTTGAAGCGGTTTTTTCGGCAAACGAAGAGAAATATAAATTGCACGAAGGTGAAAATTTGTTTTCTTTTATTTATTAAGGCAAATAAGGAGTAAAATAATGAGAAAAAATATTAAAAAAATAAGTCTGTTAAGTTTATTTATGTGCGCTTTTATGCTTTGCATTTGTTTATTCGTTTGGAACAAACAAGAAGTTTACGCTCAAAGTAGCAGCGAAACGGTCGTTTACGAAGATTTGGTAGACGGTGGTTGGATTTCAAGAAATCCGTGGACGCCTCAAAATAACTTTACTTCTAATTTGTCTATTACGTTAGAAGCAGGTAGTACGGGTGCTTATTACGAAAACGGGTTTGGCGCTTTTCAATACGGGAAAAATTATAACGGGGGAGATTTTGCGGTTAAGTTTATTTCAAATCCGGGTGAGGTTTCCGGCGGTATAATAATCAGAGTAGACCAATTCGTCGTTTGGATTACTAATACCGATTTAAAAATAGGCTACGGAGAATTTGATACTATTTATTTATATTCTCCCGCTTTATGGACTGACGATATAGGCGTTTCTCCTCTTGGTGAATCGGCGTGGTTGGAAACGAAAACCATTAGCGTACTGTATACTAATGAAATATACTTTAATATCTCGACTAAAAACGATACTACTACGATACAAGTATCCGTTGCCGGAAACGAATTAACCGCAACTACCGACAGAGCAAGAATAACTAATAAACCTTTTATAATGTCAGGCGGTAGCGGAACGCCCACCATATGGAACTTTAAACTTAACGACTATTTGCAAAAACTTAATGCAATAAGTACTTCCGATTTAGAGGCGAGCGTTAAAACGTCCGTTGAAAAAGCGAAAAGCGACGCTTTAACGGGTTTGACCGCAAGAAAAACCACGAGTTTTGCCGACGCAGATTTGCTTTTGGCAAAACCTAAATCTATTTTGTTGACAAATACCGCAAAACAATATTTGAATGACAGCGTTGATATTTCAGACGATTCTTTCATTAAAGACGGCGAAGGGTGGTCGAATAACGCAAATTCGAATAACGATATAACTACTAACTGGTTTGCGGAATTACCTGTATATTCTTGGAGTACTTACGTGGAAAACGGAGCGACGGGAAACAACGCGCTTTCGTGGAAAGGCGGAAAGAACGGTTTATATAATAAAAACGGAGATTTCTCGGTTAAATTCCTTGCAGAAATAACTGCTGACGGATTTGTCGTTAAAGTGGACCAATTCTGTATTTGGGTGTCGAGCAGTAAAATGAGTATTTCGTATAACGAAACGGATTATACCGCACAAGGGCTCTATCATAGAGCGTTTTGGTTTCAAGACGCCGTAACGTTAGGTGCGATAGATAGTAAGGTGGTTACTTTAAGCGGACTTACTGAAGTCGGAGTAATAGTTAAAACCACTACGGACGGTACTACGTTGATAGCGGTGAAAGCAGGCGACGATATGTTGTCGGTTTTAGCCGTTAGAGAAAGAAAATTTGACAATAATTGTTTAATTCTTTCCGGGTTCGATTCGTTTAAGATTTTTTCAACGAAAGTGGGCGAATATCGTAATAAAACTGAAAATATTAAAAATGAAATAGATTCGACTTTCTACAGTCAGAACAAACAAGAAATTGATTCGTTTATTCAAGAAAAAAATTCTTTATATATTAGCGGAATGAATTTAAGCGAAAGTATTTGTAATTCTATTTTTGAAGAAACGATAGCGATTGTGAATAAATATAAGGCTGCGCTTGACAAGTTCGATGCTTATATAGAACAAGACTACGACCAAACGGAATGGAATTCGATAAAACGCTATAAAGCAGAAATAAAAGCGGAATATCTTAATAATTCTTTGGAAGAGTGCGTTAATTTGGATCAAACGATAACCGATGTTTTAAATAGCATTGCAAGTAAAGAGAAAAAGCAGATGCTTATTACATTAAAAAATTCGGCAAAGCAGTCAATAGAGGAGTACGCAAATTCGATAAATTACTCGAATTACGATTCGTCCGCTATCACAAAAATTAGTTCGTTAGTGGAAAATAAGTTACTCGAAATAGATAATGAAAGCGACGAGCGGCAAATCGGTTTGTATTTAGACGTCGTTGAGAGTATGGTAAACGCTATTAGAACCATATCTCAGAATAAAGAGTTTTATAACTCAAAAATCGAAGATAGTGTTAATCTTTTAAATGCTTCCGACTATTCGGAAAACAATTGGAACTTAATACAGTCGTATAAAACTACCGCGCAAGGTCAAATTCAAACTTGTTCGAGTGAATCGGAAATGGTTGCCGTAATTGATTCTTTTAATTCGCAATTGACGAGCGTTAAAAAAATTGACGACGATACGCCGCAAAACAAACCCGATAATAACGGCGAAGAAAATAATTCGGGTTGTGCGTCGTCTGTTAACGGCGGGGCGATAAGCCTTGGCTTATTATTGTTGGCGTGTGGCTCAACCGTATTCGTTTTAACCTCGAAAAAGCGTAAAAATAATAAAATATAGGAGACGTTTTATGAAGAATATTTTATACGGAGACGGCATTCACGACGATTACCTCGCTATTCAAGAGATGCTTGATTCAAAAGTTTGTGAAGTTGCTTTACCTGCACCGAAAGTAAATTATTCAATATCTAAAACCTTAAAAATCCACGGCGGACAAACTTTGCGTTTGCCGAGAACCGCCGTAATAAAGTTGATTGACGGTAGTAATTGTACAATGATTGAAGATTGTGATTTTAAGGTCGGCAAAGAAAACATTTGTATTGACGGCGGAATTTGGGATTATAACAATTTAGGTCAAGACCCTAATCCGTATCACTTCCCTAATAAAAACGGAATAAGTTTTACCGATAGGCTTAAAAAAGTCAATCTTAAAAGTATGGGTGAAATGAGTAAGTTGCCATATCTTTTAAGTGATATTTACTTGGGATATTGTATGAGATTTTGCAACATAAAAAATCTTATCGTTAAAAATTTAACGATAAAAAATCCCGTTTGTTACGGCATACAAATAGCCTGCGTTAAAGATTTTTTTATTGAAAATATTTATTTTGATTATCAGGTCGGCAATCCTAAATTGTGGAATATGGATGGTATTCACGTTGAAGGTAATTGTTATAACGGAATTATTAAAAATCTTCACGGAGACTGTCATGACGATTACGTCGCCTTAACTGCCGACGACGGACTGTATGGTACTATTGAAAACATTGTGGTTGACGGTATATATTCAACGCACAGCCATAGTGCAGTTAGAATTTTATCTCACGGACTTCACGTCGATAATGTTGTAATAAGGAATATTTTTGGGAAATATTATACGTATTGCGTGGGTATTACTAAATATCATAACGATGTTAACAGGGGCAAAATTAACAACGTTTATATTGAAAACGTTTTTGCGTCTTCCTGTGAGGGCACGAAAGACGTCGCCGGCGGAAATTTTCCGTTTATCTGGGTTGAAAACGGTCTTGACGTGAACAATTTAAATATAAAGAACATTGTTAGGGAAGAATACGTGTATTCAAAGCCGACTATCCGTATAGACGAAGACGTAAACATAGACGTATTAAACGTCGCAAATATTATTTTGAAAAATTTTACGCAAAAGGCTATAACTAATTTAGAAATAAACGGAAAAATCGAAAACAAAAACATTGTAAATGTAATAGAAAAATAAGAATAGGTGATTTTATGAAAAAAATAGGTTTTATTGATTATTATTTGGGTGAATGGCATGCTGATAATTATCCTGCGTGGATAAGTGAAATGAATAAAAAAATCGGCGCGGATTTCGTATTGAAATATGCTTACGGAGAGATAGATTCCTTATTAGACGGAAGAACGAGTGAGCAATGGTGTAAACAAAACGGGGTAGAACGATGCTTTTCTATACGGGAGTTGTGTGAAAAATCAGATTATATTATGATTTTGGCGCCTTCCGACCCTGAAAAACACCTTGAATACGCAAAGGAAGTATTTAAGTATAAAAAGACCACTTACATAGATAAAACTTTCGCCGAAGATTACGGAACCGCAAAAAAAATATTTAATTTGGCAGAAGAATGCGGTGTGCGTTTCTTTTCAACTTCTGCGTTAAGATACGCTGATGAATTAAACGACCTTGTAAACGTTAACGGTGTTATCACTTCAGGAGGCGGAAGGTCGTTGGAAGAATATTGCGTGCATCAAATAGAAATGATAGTTAAAATTATCGACAGACTTCCGACCCGTGTAAAACTTGAAAAACAGGGAAACAGCCAATATATAGCGCGAATAGATTTTGTCGATAATAAAAAAGCAACGCTTTTATATTCCGACGCGTATCCTTTTTCCGTTTGCGTAGAAGACGCCGACGGCAATCCTATATATAGGTCGATTTCGTCTGATTATTTTAAGACGTTGATTGAAACGATTTTAAGGTTTTTCTTGGAAAATAAAGAGCCGTTTGACAAAAACCAAACGTTAAGTATTATGAAAATCAGAGAAAACATAATTAAAGCAAAAGACAGATTAGGTGAATGGATTGAAATTTAACCGTTTTATTTAATTTGAGTTCGTACCATTACATATCTATAAATTTTTTACAAAAAGAGAATATACTATGCCGCAATTATATTTAGCTTGTTCCGTACTGGTAATGTCGTCGTCAAGCATATTACGTACGATTTATAATCGTAAAAACGTAGACAAAAAAGGCACTTCGTCATTATATAATTTTATTTATCTTATTACGGTATTTATAGGGTGGGTAATATTATTTTTACGCGAACCGTCTATTGAATGGAAGGTTTTGCCTTATTCGCTTTTATTTGGTTTTTTTTATACTGTTTGTCAAATCGGTTTTATTAACGCCTTAAAAGTGGGGTCAATGGCAATTACTTCGTTGATTCTTCAGTTATCGCTCATAGCCGTTACCATTTGGGGATTTATTTTTTGGAACGATGCGATTACTTGGTATGTAGGGATAGGTTTGCTGTTAGTAGCGGTAGCGTTGTTTTTATGTATATATGTCGGAAAGAAAAAAGACGAAAGCACTAATCAATGTTTTTGGAAATGGCTTATATTTGCGGCGATGGCATTTTTAGGTAATGCGGGTTGTTCAATCGTTCAAAGGACGGAGCAAATGCATTTTAACGGTGAATACGGCGGAATGTTAATGCTGTTTGCTACTGGAATATCTTGTGTTTTTTACTTTTTTATCTTTTTGAAAAGTGATAAAACCGATTCTGTTTCAATTGTTAAAACATCTTCGGCGTTTCCTATATTCGGTGGTATTTGCGACGTTTTATTAAATCTTTTCGTTATGATTTTGGCAACGTCTACTTTATCTCCAAGTTTAATTTATCCCGTTTTATCTATTGGCGTAATTGCAATTACGTCAATGTTTTCGGCGTTAGTGTTTAAAGAAAAACTTTCTTACCGACAATGGATAGGAATCGTAATCGGTGCTTGTGCAGTCGTATTGCTTTCATTGTAAAAAGTTGAAAATTTTATAGTATGAAAAAATTTTTGATTTACTTATTTTAGGAATAAGTTTGAAATTCGATATTCAAATCGTTGAAAAGGCTAATACGATTATAACTATAAATTACAGTCGGAATTAGTTATAGAATGCAAAAACGAAAAAGTTGATTTAGATACAACCGCCGCTACGGTAATCCGCAGCGGCGGTTGCTTGTTTTAAAGTATATTCGCCTAAAAGTATAGTTAAAAAGGTGATGGACATAAAAACCGCTGACGGAAACGTAAATTATTATGCACGTTTCGGTGAGTTGTAGCATAAAATATCGTGATAAAAAAATCGGCGGACGGGTGGAAAAAAATTTATATCTTCACTTGACAAATTATTGCGGGGGGTGGTATAATTTTTTCAAGAAAAATAAATGGAGGTTTATTATGAAGATGAGAAAGACAATGATAACTACGTTGCTTGCAATATTTTTAATAGTGGCAACTATGTTTACATTAACCGCGTGTGGCGGCGGGAAAGCGGGTTCGGTTGCAGGGACTTATACTAACGAGATAATCGACGGTGACGGAAAAATCGAAATAACGCTTGACGTAAAGAAAGACGGCGGTTTTTCATGTTCGGTGAAAGAGTCTTGCGGCTTGGAAGCGAACGAATACGAATTGACGGGTACGATAAGCGTTGACGAAAACAAAAAAATAACTTCGATTGAATTAAACGATTTAGCGGATGTTCTTCTTAATGCAAAAAATACTTTTTTAGGTAATATTTTGCCTGCCGAAGAACTCGATTCGAGTGTTTCCCTTGAAATAACCGCATTTAACGGAATAATCGGCGATTACCTTAAAGAATGCGTAATATTCGGTGACGATTACGTGCTTTTACTCATGTACAGTGGCGATAGTCAAATTATGTATAAAGAAGGCGCGAAAAAATTTGCAAAAGACACGGTAGTGCAGTTCTTTACCAAAAAAGATGCTATGGAATTTGAAAGCGGTTTGAGTTTTATAGGCCTTAAACAGGAAACTTACGAAACAGATTATTATTTTGAAAAGGGTGCTTTTGATTTGACCGACGCAACGGGCAAAAGCGATTTCATAGAAGAATTGACAAATAGTTCTTATGCGGTTGTCATAGACCGTTCGGGTAACGTGAACGTTACGTCGCCTATAATAGAAGACGTTACCGGTTTCGATTTGACTGCCGCAGGCAAGAAAACGGGCGTTATAAAATATAAAAGTGCGGGTAGCGTAATTGAAAAACAAGTTACATATACGGTGGTGGAGGCGAAAGAAGATTGGCCTCGTTATCAACTTAAAAATTATGAACTCGTTAACGATAGTAGCGCATACGAATTAGACGATATAGAGTACGTGGCTGCAAATACTGAATTGTATTCTCTCGGTTGGAGCATTGAATACAATACTTTTGCTTCTTCGGAATACGTATACGAGCAGATAAACGAAGAAAACTGTACGGGTAATGCAAAAGTTATAGATATCGTCGGTTACGATAAGACTAAAACGGGTTATCAATTGATTACGGTTAAATACAAAGGAGTAGAACTTAAACAGGCGATATTCGTTTACAGCGATACCGTAAACCCCGTTGTCAAAGTTTACCGGTCGAATGATAGTAAAGTGGTAATTACCGCGCCTGCGGAAGGTAGCAACGGTGAATATACGGCAGACTATACGAATGCGAAAATTAAAGTCAAAAAAGCAGACGGTACAATAGAGGAAAAAACGGTTGCAAAAGTTAACGCAGTCAATATGGACGAATTGAAAAATTACGAAAACGGCGACGAAATAACGTTTGCTTACGAATACGTATTTGACGGTGTAACTTATACGTTCTATTGCGATATTCAAGTAGAAGTAAAATAAAAAACTATAATAAAAGACAAAAAAACAGACGGCACGCCGTCTGTTTTTTGTCGGTTAAAGTGTAACCATAAAAGAAAGATTGCAACGGTTTTTGTAAAACTCGTATAAAATTTTTTATATGCTCGAATAAAAAAATAAATTATCACTTGACAAAATAATGCGGGGGGGGGTATAATTTTTTCAAGAAAAATAAATGGAGGTTTATTATGAAGAGGAGAAAGACAATGATAACTACGTTGCTTGCAATATTTTTAATAGCGGCAACTACGTTTACTTTAACTGCGTGCGGGCACGTACACGAGTATGACGAAAAATGGACGACGGACGCAACTAACCACTGGCACGTTTGTACGGGTGACGACTGCAAAGAAGTAAGCGACAAGGCGGCGCATACATTCGTTGACAAAAACAGCGACACGCAATATTGGTTGGAATGTTCGGTCTGCGGCTATCAACAAGACAAAATCGATGCAAAGGTTACCGACGAACAACTTAAAAACGCAATTCAATTTAAAGATGCAGAAGGAAAAGCATATAATAATTTTCAAGCAGAAAAGTTTGATAACTTGTCGAATAAGGTTACGAGAAAAGTAAAATTCACCGGAGACGGATATTACAGATACCAGGAAGAAACTAACGAAGCGTTAGAGGGGATATACGTAAACTTTGACAATGACGGTGTTAAAACGTACGCTAAGTACGAAAGAAACGACTTGAACGACGACTGGACTAAAAAAACGGGAAGCGGTAGTTATACTACTTTGCATAGTACCGCAAGGAATCAAATTATTTTATATAAAGGTTCGGAAGCTTTCGAGTATAAAGCGGCGGATAATATTTATTCTGCGACAACCGCTACGGCAACAAACAAAAACACAACGTACAGTCTTAAATTTGCAAACGGTAAATTAGTTAGCGTTCGTATTGTAACTATTACTACAAATCCTACCACTTCGGAAACTTCAACTACGGAAGACGTAACTTGGACGATTAGTTACGGAAATGCGACGATTGAACTTCCTACCGTCGACGTAGCAGAATAATACAATTAAACTAAAACGAGCAGTCGCAGAGGAAACTCTGCGACTTTGTCGTTGTGTGGCAGAATATATTTTAACCGCAACGGTAAAACTTAAATTAAAAGTTTATTTAAATAATGTATTGACAAAGAGCGCGAACTTTGTTAATATTTTAATATAATATACGGGATGGGTTTATATGAAGTTTTTAAAAAGATTTATTATTAGTTTAATATGTATAGTCGCCGTTATAGGCGTTGCCGTAATCGGCGGTTACGTTTACGTCCGTTCTCAATACGGCATCGACCTTTTCAGAACGGTCGGTCAGTTGAAAACTTTAACGCAGAGCGCAGACGAATCTTCCGTTTGCCCGAACGCGTTCGGCGAAGAAGATTTCGTCGGGCTTCAAACTTCGCTTAACGGCAGTTTGAAGGGTGAAATAGTCAAGTTTGCCCAAAACGAAGGTTATAACGGTTATTCGGCGGACTTCGGCAATTTGCCGACCGACCCGAGCGTTCTCTTAACCCTTTCGAGCAGTATTAAAATTGCGGAAAAGCAGACGGGCGCGCTCGCTCAAATAATTTTCTACAATCAAACGGGCGGTAAAATTCAGGTGGGCGACAAAACGCTTAACACCGTTATAAAGCAGATAGATTTTTCGGATGTGGCCGAAGACGGCAGCGCAAATTTTAATATCGTAGTAAAAATAGATTTGACCGCGCTTACCGACGATATGACGGGTTTTCCGCTTAATTTGTTGAAAAAGTATATTCCCGAAAGTCTTTATTTCTCGTCTACCGTTAGGGTAAATAAAACCGACGCGGCTATGGGGTATACCGTTACTCATAAAGAGCTTAAAATAAGCAACCTAACCGCAGACGATACCGAAGACCTTTTCCATACGTTAGACGCTATTATTAAAATAGGTTCGGCACAAGACCTTAACGTTGCGGTCGGCACTGCCGTTACAGACGTGCTTATCGGCAACGAAGGAAACGCGGGTTTCGCATATTCGGTAAAAGAAATTTACGGTAAGTTTAAGTTTACGACGGAATCGGATGTAGATTATTTCGTGATAGAAAAATAACGGAAAAGGCTTTTCCCTTGTGGTTTAGACGCATAATATTATAAAAGGCGCGCATAATAACTCGGAAAGGGGGATTGTATGGACGAAAAATTTTTAACGGGCGTTTTGCTCGGTATCGTTGGCGGCGCGCTTATCGTAACTAATTCGGTTAAGGCAAGACAGATGGTAAAAGACGGACAAAAGCAGGTTCAGGAAAGAATTAGCGAATTAGGTAAAGACAAAAAGAGCAAGTCGCAAGAATAATTTTAACAAAAAGGCGGGGATTTCCCGCCTTTTTTCAAAAAAACGTTGCATAAAGCCTTGCTTATGTGATATAATAAAAAAATGAAACGCTACTTGTGTTTGGATATCGGCGATAAACGTATCGGTATTGCCGTGTCCGACCCTTTCAATTCTTACGCGCTTCCCGTGGAAACGTATTTCAGAAAAAATTTAAGCAAAGACTTGGCTAAAATCGGCGCTTACGTTAAAGACAAATGCGCGACGGACGTCGTTTGCGGCTTGCCCGTTAATTTCGACGGGTCACCGAGTATTCAAACGGCGAAGGCGGAGTTTTTTATCGCTAAACTTAAAGAAGCATTAAACGTAGAAGTTCATACGGTGGACGAGCGGTGTTCCACTTGTGAAGCGGAAGAAACGTTGATTTCACAGGGTAAAAGCAGAGAAGAACGGAAGTCCGTCGTAGACGCGTTGGCGGCGGCTACCATTTTAGAAGGGTTTTTACACGAGCAAAACAAAAATAAAAAATAAAAACAGGAGACTATTGTTATGAGCGAAAAAGAAAATAAAAAACGTAATTGCGGTTGTGAACACGACGACTGTTCTCACGGAAAGCATCACGAATGCGATTGCGGTTGCGACCACGACGGTTGCGATTGCGAAACGGAAGAAGATATAATCGAACTTACTATGGATAACGGCGAAAAAATTAAATTTTTCTTCGTCGGTACCATCGAGTATAAAGGCAAAATTTATTCGGCGTTTGAACCTGCGGAAGAGCGTGAAGATATGAGCGAAGACGACCTTTATATATTCGAAGTAAGCGGTGAAGACGAAGAAACCGCCGATTTGTTGCCCGTCGAAGACGAAGACCTTTTGGAAGAAGTTTTCGAAGAATTTTGCAGGCTTTTGGACGAAGAAGACCTCGCCGACGAAGCAATGGAATTAGAGGACGGCGAATAATCTTTTTACGCTTACGCAACGTAAAAAGGCTTTTCCGACGAAATATTTCATATAATAAAACAGATAAAACAGGAGAAGATTATGGGCGCGCAAGAAACGTTCGACAAAGCCGTAGACGCTTACTGCGAATTGCAGAGCGTTATAGAAGAATTGAGCGACGAAGTCAAAAAAACTTCGCCGAAGTTTTCTACGGAAGTCGCTAAAAATCAATTTGACCTTATATTGCAATCTATGTTATTGAAACTTGCTCTTTCGAGCGGAGAAATTTGCGATATAGAAAGGCAGTTTATTTCTAAAATAGTGCTTAACGAGGACGTTACCGAACTTTTTAAGGACGGCGACGGAAACCGACTCACTTGGGATACGATAGGTAAATTTTCTTACGACACGATTGTTGAATTTATAAACAGCATCGACGAATATATGGCGGACAGAACTAACGAATTTATCGGTTACTTTGCAAAAATAGACGCCGTTTCGGAAAAAGATTACTGTGAGATATTCCGCAAGAAACTGATTGTTATTTGCGTATCTTTGCAAAATATCGACGGCGAAAGTTTGGACAAAGAAACGGAAACGGGCGTGGCGGTAATTAAAGATTTCTGCACCCGTTGGCAAGCCGCACTCGATAGAGTCGAAAGTAAGAGCGGCAATTCGTTAAAAAGCGACCTCTTAGGTCGGTTCGACGACGGGCTCGCAGGGGTGGAAGCCGCTTGCAGCAAGCGTATGACCATAAGCAAAACTCTCTTAAACAAAGAGGGTTCGCACTTGCTTAATTACGCCGACGAGGACGGTTATATAAACGCCGTCGTGTACATAGAAACCGATTCGGGGAGCGGAACGGGTTTTATCGTTACCGCCGACGGTTACGCCGTAACTTGCGCTCACGTGGTTGACGGCGCGAAAGAGATTTCCGCGAAAATAAATATCGACGGTAAACCCGTATTCAAAAAGGCAAAGGTTATTGCTGCTTCGAAAAAACAAGATATTGCGTTGATTAAAATAGAAGACGGCGATTACCCTTACGTAGAAGTCAATATAGAAAGAAACCCCGCGAAATTAGGCAAGGAAGTCGTTATTCTCGGTTATCCCTTGGGCAAAATGATTGCCGACGACGTTATGAATTTAGAAATAAGTTTGTGCAAGGGTTACGTTTCCTCTCATCAAATCGTTAAGGGCGTGGAACTTACTATGCTCGACGTAGACGTAAAACCCGGTTATTCGGGCAGCCCCGTCATTCAGGTCGATACCGGCAGAGTTATCGGTATTTTGGCAGGAAGCCTTATGAACAGAGAAAATAATTACGGGGTCGATTATATGATGCCTTTGTGGTATTTGAATAATCTACTCGACGACTAATCAAAATAACGGTTAAAAACTGCCAAACGGCAGTTTTTTTCGTATAGCACGCGTATTTTACGGTGTACTCAAAGTCGAATTTTTTATTTTTTAATCTTTTGAAGGTTGTTGAGTGCTTGATTTTTTGCGTAATTTGATTTTTAAACGTAAAAATTTGTTAAAAATATAATAAAGCCTAAAAAAACTCTTGCCAAAAAAAACGGCTTGTGTTAGAATATTAAAGCAAAAATTCGCACCCGACGGCTTAAAGGCTTTCGTGTTCCCGAAAATAAAATTTTCAGGTCGGGAATGTAGCCTTAACTACCAAGGCTTCGGGGAGGAAAAACGGAGGAATTTATTATGGCAGTTATCACAATGAAGCAGCTCCTTGAAACGGGCGTGCACTTCGGACACCAAACCAGACGTTGGAATCCGAAAATGAAGAAGTACATTTACGGTGAAAGAAACGGTATTCATATTATCAACCTCGAACAAACCGTAGAACTCATCGAAAACGACGTTTATCCGTTCGTAGTCGAAATGGCTAAACAAGGTAAAAGCGTACTTTTCGTAGGTACTAAAAAACAAGCGCAAGAAGCAATCAAAGAAGAAGCGGAAAGATGCGGTCAATACTACATCAATTCGAGATGGCTCGGCGGCACGTTGACCAACTTTAAGACCATTAGGAGCAGAGTCGAAAGACTTAACAAACTCAATAATATGGAAAAGATGGGTGAATTCGACCTTCTTCCCAAAAAAGAAGTAAGCGAACTCAAAGCAGAGAGAGATAAACTCGAAACCAACCTCGGCGGTATTAAAGAAATGAGAACTTTGCCGGGCGTTATGTTTATCGTTGACCCCGACCAAGAAGATATCGCGGTTATGGAAGCAAGAAAACTCCATATTCCGATTATCGCAATAACGGACACCAACTGCGACCCTGACCTTATCGACCACGTAATTCCCGGTAATGACGACGCTATCAGAGCGGTAAAACTTATCGCATCCGTTATAGCAGACGCCGTTATAGAGGCTAACCAAGGCGAACAAATGGTTGCGGAAGAAGTAACTGAAGAAGTTGCGGAAACCGAAGCAACGGACGAACAAGCAGAATAATTATAAAGGGAGAATTTAGATTATGTTTACAAGTAAAGACGTAATGGAACTCCGTAAAAAGACGGGCGCTGGAGTCGCGGATTGTCAAAAAGCACTCAAAGAAACCGACGGAGATATGGAAAAGGCAATTGACTTTTTGAGAGAAAAAGGTATTGCGACCGCCGCTAAAAAAGCGTCGAGGATTGCAGCGGAAGGTATCGTTTCCGCTAAAATAAGCGGAAACGCAGGCGCACTCGTAGAAGTAAACTGCGAAACCGATTTCGTTGCGAAGGGCGACCAGTATAAAGCGTTCGTTGACAGCGTTGCGGATTACGTTATTGGAAACGACGTTAAAGACGCAGAACAACTTATAAAAGAAAAGGAAGCGGATTGTATTGCGGCAACCGCAAAAATCGGTGAAAAAATCGCTATTCGCCGTTTCGTTAAATTCGTAAGCGAAAACGGTTTGGTTGAAAGTTATATTCATATGGGCGGTAAGGTCGGCGTTTTGGTTGAACTCGAAGGTTGCACTTGCGACAGCGCAAGAGAACTCGCTCACGATATCGCTCTTCAAATAGCCGCTGCTAAACCCGCTTATCTTTGTGCGGCGGAAGTTCCCGCGGAAGTTTTGGAACACGAAAAAGAAATTCTCAAAGCCCAGGCACTCAACGAAGGCAAACCTGCCGCTATCGTTGACAGAATGGTTGAAGGCAGAGTTAAAAAATATTACGAAGAAGCTTGCCTTTTGAATCAGGCGTTCGTAAAAGACCCTTCTATGACGATTGAAAAACTCGTCAAGAGTTATTCCGACAAGATGGGAAAAACTCTTACCGTTAAGCGTTTCGCACGTTTCGAAATGGGCGAAGGTCTTGAAAAGAAATCAAACGATTTTGCTGCCGAAGTTGAAGCGCAAATGAAAAAATAGTTTTAATACGGAAGTAGAGTTAAGGCGGTGCGACGGTTTTCGTCGCACCGCCTTTTGTTAACTACGGTAAAATAAGGCGGCACTCCGTATCGTCGAGCGAAAATATGCCGTCGCCGTAAATAAAAAAGCGAGGTTTCGCACCGTTTTTTTAAGAGTTTGCGATTTCGTATAGACAAAATAAAGAAAATAGTATATAATAAATAATTGAATAAGAATAAGGAGAACTTTAAATGTCGCAAACAAAATATAAAAGAGTCGTTATAAAATTATCGGGTGAAGCGCTTGCGGGGGAAAAGGGACACGGTATCGACGAAAAGATTTTGTCGGATATAGTCGACCAAATTATCGAAGTAAGAAATCTCGGCGTGGAAATCGGCATTATTGTCGGTGCGGGTAATTTTTGGCGCGGCAGACAAGGTAAAGAAATGGATAGATGTACCGCAGACCATATGGGTATGCTCGCTACGGTAATCAACGCACTTGCGATTCAAGACGCTTTGGAACGAAAAAACGTACCCGCAAGAGTGCAAACCGCTCTTACCATAACGAGGGTTGCGGAACCGTATATATTGAGAAAAGCAATGTCGCATTTACATAAAGGGCGCGTAGTGATTTTTGCGTGCGGAACGGGTAATCCGTATTTTACTACTGACACTGCCGCCGCTTTGCGTTCGGCGGAAATCGACGCAGAAGTTCTTCTTCTTGCGAAAAACGTCGACGGTATTTACGATTCCGACCCGAAGGTTAACGTAAATGCGAAAAAACTCGACGGTGTGTCGTATAAAGAATATATCGAAATGGGGCTTCGCGCAATGGATACGACCGCTATAACGATATGTATGGAAAATCAAATTCCCGTTTTGGCTTTCGGACTGTTTGAGAAAAACGCTCTCGTTCGCGCGGTTACGGGCGAAAAAATCGGAACGCTTATTAAATAATAAAAAAGGAGAAAACGAAAATGGCTATTGAAAACGAACAATTTGAAATGATTATGATGGAAACTATGGAAAGGGTTGAAAAAACCATTTCCGTTCTTAACGGCGATTATATTACTATTCGTGCGGGGCGCGCAAATCCGCATATTTTAGATAAAATTTTAGTTGATTATTACGGAACGCCGTCGCCTATAAATCAAGTCGGAAACCTTTCGGTAGTAGAGGGCAGATGTCTCGTTATCGCTCCGTGGGACGCTACGATGCTTAAAGTGATAGAAAAACAACTTCTTGCCGAGAATTTGGGCATAACCCCTGTAAACGACGGTAAGGTTATTCGTCTTACGTTTCCCGCGCTTACGGAAGAAAGAAGGAAAGAACTCGTTAAACAAGTTAAAAAAATGGCGGAGGATTCTAAAATCGCCGTAAGGAACATCAGAAGAGACGCTATGGACGCTTTGAAGAAAATGAAAAACAACAAGGAAATTTCCGAAGACGAACACGCCGTTTGCGAAAAAGAAGTAGATAAACTCATTTCTGAAAACGTTGAAAAAATAGATAAGCTCTGCGCCGACAAAGAAAAGGATATAATGTCGGTATAAACGATGGAAGATATAAAAAAATCTTTGCACGTGGGTATAATTATGGACGGTAACGGGCGTTGGGCTACTATCCGAGGTAAAAAACGTTCGTACGGGCATAATGCGGGTTCGGCAAACGTCGATAAAATAGTTACGCACGCGTTCGAAAAAGGTATAAAAACTCTTACGCTATACGCTTTTTCTTCGGAAAACTGGGCGCGCCCAAAAGAAGAAGTAGACGAACTTATGCGGCTTCTTAAAACGTATTTTAAGAAGTTTATAAAAAAGATTTTAAAAAATCAAGTGCGTTTGTTCGTTATGGGCGATTTGTCTAAACTTTCGGAAGATTTGCAAAAAACGATAAACGAAGGTGTGCAGGCTTCCGAAAAATATACCGAACACGTTTTGAATATCGCCGTCAATTACGGCGGTCGGCAGGAAGTCGTTTACGCGGTTAACAGGCTTTTGGAAAAGGGTAAAGAAATAACCGTTGAAGGTATTTCCGAAGAATTGTATACCGCGCCTTTCGGAGAACCCGATTTTATTATAAGAACGGGCGGTGAAAAACGTTTGTCTAATTTTATGCTTTATCAAGGCGCGTACAGTGAACTGTATTTTACCGACGTATTGTGGCCGGATTTCGACGAGGCGGAATTTGATAAGGCAATGGAAAGTTTTGCCGAACGCAAAAGACGGTTCGGTAAAGTTTAATCGGTTCGGAGATGTGTAGATGTTAGTGAGAACTGTTTCCGGCGCTTGTTACGTTTTAATCGTCGCTGCGTTTTTTTTGTTGAGAGAATACGTAGATAGTTTGCTCTTTAACCTTTTTATATGGTTTTTGTGCGGAACGGGTACGTTTGAAATTGCAAGGGCGTTAAAATCGTACGTTAGAAAATCCACTTATATTTTAACGCTTGTTTACGGCGTTGTTTTCGTGCCCGTTTATACGATGCTCGACGTTTTCGTTTTGAGCGGCAAGGGGTGGATTTTTGCATTGCTTTTTGTTTTTTTGATGATGACCGTCGAACTTTTTATCGACGCCGTATCGTCTTCGTTAACGCTTAAAAAAATAAGCGCTTCGCTTTTAGGCTACGTGTACCCTGCGACGTTGTTGCTTTGTATGCTTGTGCTGAACGGTACGGGAGAGAAAGGCTTTTTGCCGTTATTGTTAATTTTCGTTATAGCGCCGTGTTCGGATACGACGGCTTATTTGGTCGGAATGACGTATAACAAAATCAGAAAGGGACAGGCGAAGAAACTGTGCCCGAGTTTAAGTCCTAACAAAACCGTTGCGGGTGCGATAGGCGGTCTTTTGGGGGGCGCGGCAGGCACGATTATAACGTACTTTATATTTTTGCCGCAATGTAATTTTTTTTCACCAATTTTTTTATTCGCCGCTGTCGGAGTTGTCGCAAGTTTTTTAACGGAAGTCGGCGATTTGTTTGAAAGTTTTATAAAACGTAAAGTCGGTATTAAAGATATGGGCAAAATAATGCCCGGACACGGCGGGGTTATGGATAGAATAGACGGAATGATATTCACAAGTCCGTTTATAATGCTCGTATTCTTGCTCGTTTAATTTTGGAAAATGTTATGAAAAAAATTGCGCTTATAGGATGTACGGGGTCGATAGGTCGTCAAGTGCTTAACGTTTGCCGTCGTCATTCAAATGAATTTTGCATAGTTTCGCTTGCCGGCGGGTATAATATTCGTGAGTTCGTAAAACAAGTTGACGAATTTAAGCCGAAGGTCGCTACTTTGGCGGTTACGACGGACGTTTCGGGGTTTCCCGAAACGCAGTTTTCTTTCGGTGAGAATTCTTTTAAAGATGCGATTATACCCGAAGCGGACGTAGTTATCGTTGCTCTCGTCGGGTTCAAGGGGATAATTGCCGTTTTGGACGCTATCGAAAAGGGTAAAAATATTGCTCTTGCAAATAAAGAAAGTCTTGTGGTCGGCGGTTCGCTCGTTATGCGAAAAGCCAAAGAAAAAGGTGTTTCGATAGTGCCTATCGACAGTGAACACTCGGCAATATGGCAGGCGCTCGATTTCGATTTCGACAGACCGTTTAAAAAACTCGTGTTGACGGCGAGCGGAGGAGCGTTCAGAGATTACGATAAGGAAAGTTTGCGTCACGCGACCGCGAAAGACGCGCTTAAACACCCCAACTGGTCTATGGGCGCGAAAATAACCGTAGATTGCGCTACTTTGGTTAATAAAGGGTTCGAGGTTATCGAGGCAAGGTGGCTGTATAACGCGTCGTTCGACGATATAGAAGTTATAATTCATAGGGAAAGTATCATACATTCTATGGTGGAATATTGCGACGGGGCTGTATTGGCGCAAATGAGTTATCCGACTATGGAATTGCCTATTCAACTTGCGCTTACGTATCCGAACAGAATGGATTGTAACGTAAAATCGTTGAATTTTGCAGAGATAAAAACTCTTACGTTCGAAGAACCCGATTTTGAAAGATTTCCTTGCCTTAATACGGTTATCGAAGCGGGCAGAACGGGAGGGTTGTATCCCGCCGTCGTAAACGGCGCTAACGAAGAAGCCGTTAAATTGTTTTTAGAAGATAGAATCGGTTATACCGATATTTACAAAAGTATAAAAACGGCGTTAGACGGATTTTTAGGCGGTAAAATCGACGGATACGAAAGCCTTGAAACCGCAGACGCTTTTGCGAGAAAAATCGTAAAGGACACTTTTGGTATCAGATGAGTTATTTGCTTTTAGTTTCGTTTTCGGAGATAGCGTCCTACGCTGGCTACGTTCTTTTGGCGGTTTTAATTTTATTGTTGATGATAACCGTACACGAACTCGGTCATTATGCGGCGGGCAAAATTTTAAGGTTCGGCATCGAAGAATTCGCAATCGGTTTCGGGCCTGCCGTATTTAAAAGAAAGAAAAAGAGCGGAGAAGTTTTTTCAATCCGTGCGTTACCTCTGGGTGGGTTTTGCGCGTTTAAGGGCGAAGACAAAGAAGATCCCGACCCCGAAACTTTTAACGCGAAAGAACCGTGGAAAAGAATTATCGTGCTTGTTTCGGGCGCGTTTATGAATTACATTCTCGCGTTGCTGATTATAGTAACTATGTTCGGTTTTTACGGACAGCCCGCTTATGTTACTTCGGTTTTAACCGACGATTCCGGGTATACGCAAGAAGTTTCTTTTATGCAAAACGATATAATATTATCGGCAAACGGTAAAAACGTATATCTTATAACCGACGTTATGAGTTCTATCGAAGGAAAAACCGCAGGCGAAGACGTTGAATTCGTCGTTCGTCGAAAGGGAAAAGACGTTAAAACGACGGTTCGATTGCGTGAGGATGCGGTTTTTGAAAACGTGGAAGATTATCGACCTTTATACGCCGCGCTCGGTATCGATTACGATAACGCCGGCATTAGAACCACTTTCGTAAAGTTCGGTTTTTTTCAGGTTATAGGCAGAAGTTTCGAATATTCTTTTAAGCTTGCGGGAACGGTTTTTACCGTACTCGGTCAATTATTGACGGGTAGGTTGGGCGTAAGTTCTCTCGGCGGAACGGTTACCATGATAACGACTACGGCGCAAGCCGTTCAAACGGGCGGGTTCCGTTATTTGTTGAATATTGCCTCATTTATAGGTGTTAATCTTGCGGTTTTTAATCTGTTGCCTATACCCGCGCTTGACGGCGCGCGCGTGTTGTTCACTTTAATAGAATGGATTCGCAAAAAACCGGTAAACCGAAAAGTAGAAGCGGTTATTCATACCGTCGGGCTGGTTGCGTTGTTGCTGTTTTCGGTAATCGTCGATTTGCAGCGGTGTTTTTAAGGGCATAATTTAAAATAATAAAGAATATAAAAAATTCCGATAAAAAAATTAACGCTTTTTTTGTAAAAGTGTGTTATAATGCAAATAAAGTTAATCTTACAAAAACGGAGGATAAAATAAATGGCTATTAAAAATGCGTATTTGCTTGACCTTTTGTCAAGAACGGAAAAAAGAAACCCCGGCGAACCTGAATTCATTCAGGCGGTAACCGAAGTTTTGTCTACTCTCGAACCCGTTGTCGAAAAAAGACAGGACTTGGTCGATGCGGGCGTGCTCGAAAGAATCGTTGAACCTGAAAGACAAATTATTTTCAGAGTTCCGTGGACGGACGATAACGGTAAACCCCACGTGAACCGCGGTTTCAGGGTTCAATTTAACTCTGCGATAGGGCCTTACAAGGGCGGTATAAGACTTCATCCGTCGGTTAATCTCGGTATTATTAAATTCCTCGGTTTCGAACAGACGTTTAAGAACAGCCTTACCACGCTTCCTATGGGCGGCGGCAAGGGTGGTTCGGATTTTGACCCCAAGGGTAAATCCGATAACGAAATTATGAATTTTTGTCAAAGTTTTATGACTGAACTTTATCGTCATATCGGTGCCGACGTAGACGTGCCCGCAGGTGATATCGGCGTCGGTGCGAGAGAAGTCGGCTATATGTTCGGTCAATATAAAAGAATTCGTAACGAATGGGTCGGCGTGCTGACAGGCAAAGGGCTTCCTTACGGCGGTTCGCTTGCAAGAAAGGAAGCGACCGGTTTCGGTCTTTGCTACTTTACAAAGGAAATGCTTGCTGCAAACGGTATGAGTTTCGAAGGTAAAACCGTTCTCGTTTCGGGTTCGGGTAACGTTGCTATTTACGCTTGTCAAAAAGCGACCGAGTTCGGCGCAAAAGTCGTTGCAATGTCGGATAGTAACGGTTACGTTTACGACAAAAACGGTATCGACCTTGCTTGTATAAAACAAATTAAAGAAGTCGAAAGAAAGAGAATCAGCGAATACGTTAAGTATCACGCCGACGCGGAATATCACGAAGGTTGCAAAGGTATTTGGACTATTCCTTGCGATATCGCTCTTCCTTGCGCAACTCAAAACGAAATCGACGGAACAAGTGCCGCAAGCCTCGTTAAAAACGGGTGTAAGGTTGTTTCGGAAGGCGCAAATATGCCTTCTACTCCCGAAGCTATCGACGTATATCTTTCGAACGGACTTCTTTACGGTCCCGCGAAAGCGGCAAACGCAGGCGGCGTAGCGACCAGCGGTCTTGAAATGAGTCAGAACTCTTTAAGGCTTTCGTGGTCGTTCGAAGAAGTAGACGAAAGACTTAAAGGAATTATGAAGAGTATCTTTAAGGCGTGCGACGATGCGTCCAAAGAATACGGTATGCCGGGCAATTATATGGCAGGCGCGAATATCGCTGGATTCCTTAAAGTTGCCGACGCTATGAAGGCGCAAGGTAACGTTTAATTAAAATTTGTAAATAAAAACAATATAATATATAAAGCTGCCACCGGGTAGTAGATGCAAACAGCATCCGTTCACACGTCGTTAGGTCTTTGAAGGCGTGTGCGCGGGTGCTTATTTTTTTAGGAATTTAATATGAAAAAATTAAAAAAACAGAAATATTTTTCTTGGTCGGAAATTGCTTTATGGTGTGTTTCCGTCTTTATTATCGTTAGTTCGTTTATCGTTTTCGATAAAAACAATTATTTAATTTTAATTGCTTCCGTGGTTGGAGTAACGTCGTTGATTTTTAATGCCAAGGGTAATCCGTTAGGTCAATTTTTAATGGTTGCGTTCAGTTTGATTTACGGTATCATATCTTATTCTTTTTCATATTACGGCGAAATGATTACTTATCTTGGAATGACGTTGCCTATGGCGGTGTTTTCGTTGATTGCGTGGTTAAAAAATCCTTACAACGGTAAAAAATCGGAAGTTAAGGTAAATTCGATAGGAAAAAAAGAATGGTTTTTTGCTTTTGCGCTTACATTCGCTATAACCTTTGCTTTTTTCTTTATACTCCGATATTTTAATACCGCGAATATTTTTCCGAGTACGGTTTCGGTCGCGACGAGTTTCATCGCCGTGTATCTTACTTTTCGTAGAAGCCCGTATTTTGCTTTGGCTTACGCCGCAAACGACGTCGTTTTGATAATATTGTGGGTTTTGGCAAGTATTGAAAGTTCGGAATATATTTCGGTAGTTGTTTGTTTCGCGACTTTTCTCGTTAACGATATGTACGGGTTTGTAAACTGGAAAAAAAATGAAAATTAAACAAAAGACGGAAAATTCGCCGTCGACTATGAGCATTGTTGAGGAAAATGCGGGAAAAACGGCGTAAAAACCGTTGTATTTTTCGTTTGCAAAAAAAATTAAAAAAAGTCGAAAAACTTTTGATATTTGCTTGACTTAAAGTTTTATAAATGGTAATATATATAGGCTATCGTTTTAAGAGATAGCGTTTTTACGGTTTAATATAAATCGTAGCCCGACCGTTGTCGAGGCACAGTAGATTGACAACTGCATAGAGAGAGAAGAGAGATATAGAGCAAATATATCA